>JBIKWV010001001.1:0-2636 GCA_044356135.1 Elainellaceae cyanobacterium | reverse complement strand
ACCCGTATGGCAATTTCGGGGCATCGAACCCCTCAATTGCCGCTCCTATCCCTCCCCGGTCTGTAGAGGCGCGGGGTTTCTCGGAGAATTCCTGATGACTCTGATTGCCAAATCCCGCTTCGACTGCAACCTCAGCCAGCGATCGCTCCCGATTCCGCAGCAGCCGCTGAGCCAGTTCCACCCGGCACTGCAACACATACTGATAGAGCGAGATGCCCGTTGTCGCCTTGAAAGCCCTGGCAAAATGGTAGGGACTGAAGTGGGCGATCGCAGCAATGTCATGCAAACCCAACGGTTGCGCAACGTTTGCCTGAACATAGTCCAGAACCGTCTTTAATAATGCAGGCTCCAGAAACTCAGGTGGACGTTTCAAACGATGAGACAGCGACGAGTTGCGGTAAACAACCTGCCCCAGGACTGTCGTTACGATCGATTCCAGGTAGAACGCTCCTCCAATTTGTCCGTTGTGGAAGAACTCCTGCGTGGCGATCGCCGCCCTCAACCCCCACGGCGTTCTGGCAATCTGTCCCGGCAACAGTTCCACCCCCTCGCCATCCATTACCAGCCGCGACAAAAAAGCCTGCGAATACCCAAACACTACAAAACAAGACGCATCCTCTACCGAACGATAGGTACTCCCCTGGGGCACAATGTCAAACCCGCCCGGCAGAGCCTCATAGGGATTGAGGCGATCGCTGTCGAAAGCTGCCACGCCTCGAGTCACGCCAAAACTGGTCACAGCCAGATTGAGGGGCGATCGCAAATTGACCTCCAGATGCCCCGGCGGAATGATCGCCACCATATACTCTGGCGTCTCCAGCCAGTGCCCCCATTGGGGCAGTGTTTCCATCGGTGGCTGATCCAGTGGAATGTTGTGATCGGTAGGGTGGAAATGGAATTCTTGCAGGAGGGTCATCGGAGGGTGGATGGGTGGATGGGTGGATGGGTGGATGGGTGGATGGGTGGATGGGTGGATGGGTAGGAGACGAAAATCTGCGTTCATCTGCGTTCATCTGCGTTCCGGTGGGAGGGTGGATGGGTGGATGGGTGGATGGGTGTAACGTCCCGTAGGGGCGCAGCATTCAGCAGACTCGTTATGGCTAAGGACAAAACGTGAAGGCCGAATGCTACGCCGCACAGATTCGCCGCAGTCGTATCACCATCCTGTCACCTCATCTCCCAGTCATCCCACTACCTCCGCAAGAATCGAAAAGATTCCGATCGCCCAAAATCATTAAACTCTGCCTCAATGGTGTGATACTTTCCGAAACTAATGTCTACTCCAATCCCAATTTCAACTTTCTTTATTGGCTGTCATGGTCTGCTGGCATTGGGGTTGTCCTACCGGGTCGTGATGGAACGAATGCGCAGCCGGATCTGGCATGGGGCGGCGCTCGCAGAAGTCGCGTCACAACCCGATCCATTAGAACGGCCCAATGCCTGGGCAGCGTTTGTTGAGAAGCTGACGCAGCAGATGGTAGTTACGAAAGAGATAGACGATGGGGTGTTGCAGCGGACAATACGGGCGCACGGTAATTTTATTGAGTATGTTCCGCTCGGATTGCTGTTTCTAGTAGCGCTGGAACTGATGGCAGCACCGATCGGGCTGCTCTGGACGCTGGGAGCGACGCTGATTCTGGCCAGAATTGCCCATGTCTGGGGCGTCATGCAGACCTATGGGCCTTCGCCAATGCGGGCAATTGGGTTCTTTGGAACGTGGTTAGTTTATATCGTCGGTAGTTTGGCCTGTTTGTACTACGGTTCACGGTGATTAAAGGACGTCTATGATGCTGAGAGCGATCGCCCCTGACCTCTGGGTTGCTGAGAAACCGTTGAAATATTTTGGTCTGGAAGTGGGTACGAGGATGACTATCATCCGTCTGGATGAGGAACAGTTGATTGTGATCTCCCCGATTCAAATTGATGCTCCAATGATTGATCAATTGAATCAACTTGGAGATGTCAGCGATATCATTGCTCCAAACCTGTACCATCATTTGTTTCTTGATCAGTTCAAACAAAAATATCCTGATGCAAAACTGTGGGCGACTTCAGGTTTGGCGGAGAAACGCCCAGACTTATCAATCGATGTTTGTTTGAGCGATCGCACGATTCGCGCCCTGAACGGACTTGAAGCGCTACAGGCCAATGGATTCAACACCCTCGACATGAAAGGGACGGCTCCTCTGAATGAGTGGGTCTTCTTCCATCCCCAAAGCCGCACGTTGGTCATCACCGATCTGGCATTCTACTTTGATGGACAGAGTGCGATCGCAGTTCAGGTTCTTTCCAGACTATTCGGCGGCTTTCAGCAGCTTCGTCCTTCTTTCCTTGAGAAACTGGCAACGAAGGACAAAGAGCAGGTGCAGCGATCGGTTCAACAAATTTTGGACTGGGATTTTGAGCGGGTCATTATGGCCCACGGGAGCATTGTGGAAGGGGAAGGAAAGCGCCAATTTCAGCTAGGCTATGAGTGGTTCTTAGAGACAACGCTTTCAGGTTAGGACTCTCATGGCGACTTATCTGATTACAGGTGCGAATCGCGGCATTGGTTATGAGTTCTGCCGCCAGTTGCAAGCCAGGGGTGACCGGGCGATCGCCGTCTGTCGCACTGCGTCTGAGGAACTGAAACAGTT
>JBIKWV010001054.1:0-2638 GCA_044356135.1 Elainellaceae cyanobacterium | reverse complement strand
CGCAGTGGTGTGATTGATGGGGTTCAATACAAAAACGAATTCTTTGCCTCAGACTTTACCCTGGTGGAAATCAAGACACTGCGGGCCATCATGCCCCAGAACTACCGCACCGATGTGTTTGACGGCGTTTTCCAGATCCCAACACTGGCAGAAGTGATTGATCTGGTGAAGCGGATTGAAGCAGACACGGGTCGGGTAATTGGCATCTATCCTGAAACCAAACATCCCACCTACCACGACCAACTGGGGTTATCCCTGGAGGAACCATTGCTGGAAACTCTGGAGGCCACTGGATTTACTGACCCCAAGCGCGTCTTCATTCAATCCTTTGAAGTGTCTAACCTGAAGGAACTAAATACTAAAACAGAAATTCCTCTGGTGCAGTTGTTGGACGCCTATGATGTAGCGCTGGATGGTTCTCTGATTTATCAGGATGTGAATGCACGTCCCTATGACTTTACGGTTAGTGGCGATACCCGCACTTATGGAGATTTACAAACTCCTATGGGGCTGCGGGAAATTGCCACCTATGCAGATGGGATTGGGCCATGGAAGCGGATGATTGTTTCCGTCAAGGGGGTAGATGCCAACAGCGATGGTCTGGCCGATGATGTGAATGGGGATGAGCAGGTTAATGATGCCGATAAAACGACAACGGCTCCCTCTAACCTGATCCCTAACGCCCATGAGGCAGGTCTGTTTGTCCATGCCTACACCTTCCGGAACGAAGGTCGATTCCTCGCTGCGGACTACAACGGTAATCCTAATAAAGAATACGAGCAGTTCATTAACCTTGGGGTAGATGGCTATTTTACCGACTTCCCCGGTACAGGGCATTTGGTGCGCAACCAGATGACGGATAATCAGGTGCGATCGCCTCAACACCCAGCCGTGCTGGCAACCCCTGAGTTTGATACGCTAACGGGTAAGGCTCTGATTGTGATTGGGCACAGAGGTTCGTCTGGGCAGCGACCCGAACACACTCTGGCAGCTTATAAACTGGCGATCGCCCAGGGAGCAGACTTTATCGAGCCTGATCTGGTTGTGACCAAAGATGGCGTACTCATCGCTCGCCATGAGCCTTTGCTGGCGGTCGTTCAACTCAACGGTGACGGCACAATCCGCCGCGATGTAAATGGCAATCCTGTCCTCAACACCACCGACACGAGTACCGATGTTTACCTGCGGCCAGAGTTTGCCGACCGCCTGAAGGTAAAGGATGTGGATGGCCGGCTGGTGGGTGGCTGGTATGCCGAAGATTTCACGTTGGCTGAAGTGAAACAGCTCAATGCCATTGAACGATTACCCAGCCTGCGGGGCACGACGTTCGACAACGACGGGTTGAAGGTTCCCACGCTAGCTGAAGTAATCAATCTGGTGAAGCAGGTAGAGGCCGAGACAGGACGGAAGATCGGTATCTATCCTGAAACGAAGCACCCTACCTTTTTTGAGCAACAGGGCTACAACACCAGCCAGATTCTGGTCAATACCCTGGTTGCTGAAGCCTTCACCGACCCCAGCCGTGTCTACATTCAGTCTTTTGAAGTTGCTAACCTGAAGGCACTGAACAAGACAATTATGCCTGCAGCAGGTGTCGATATTCCCCTGGTGCAACTGTTTGGTGGTTCAGGTCGCCCTTACGATTTTGTGGTCAATGGTGATACTCGCACGTACACTGATCTCTCAACTCCAATAGGTCTAGCAGAAATCGCACAGTATGCCGCTGGCATTGGCCCCAATAAGCAGCGGATTGTCCCCCTTGCTACAGTTGATCGAGATGGTAACGGACAACCCGACGATCTGAATGGGGATGGGGCAATCAGTGATGGTGATCGCGTCACTGGAACACCGACTACTCTCATTCAAGACGCACATGAGGCTGGATTGGTAGTTCACCTATACACCCTGCGCGACGAAAGCTTTTTCCTTCCTAGCAGCTATGGTGGCGATCCTGTTAAGGAATACAAGCAGTTCATCGAATTGGGGGTAGATGGCTTTTTCACCGATTTCCCTGCCACTGGATTTACCGCTCGTAGCTTATTTATTGCGGACCCAGTGGTGTCGAATCTAGCTCGTTCCAGGGGCTTTGAAGGAATGGCTTTCAGCCCCGATCGCAGTACACTCTATCCTTTGCTGGAGGGCACGGTTGTTGGCGACCCTGCTGGCGCTCTGCGAATTTATAAATTTGACGTGCCCACATCTGCTTTCACCGGTTTGGTTGGTCTGTATCAAATGGAAGCTCCTAACCATGCGATTGGAGACTTCACACCAATCAATACCAAGGAATTTCTGGTAGTTGAGCGGGATGGTGGACAGGGCGCAACGGCAAAGTTCAAAAAAATCTTCAAAGTTGATCTGTCACAGATCAGCAATGGCTTTGTACGTAAGGAAGAAGTCGTCGATTTACTCAATCTGAGTGACCCGAACGACCTCAATAGTGATGGTCGCACCATCTTCGATTTTCCCTTTGAAACCATTGAAAACGTATTGGTTCTCGACGAAAATACAATTTTGGTGGCTAACGACCTTAGTGGTGCAGAGAAGTGCTGAAAGGGTTGCTGCGATTGGAGTCTTACTCTAAGACAGGGGTAGCTGAACGGGGCGTTCCATGAGACGCTTAAGTTCCCCAACTCAAAGC
>JBIKWV010000999.1:0-2640 GCA_044356135.1 Elainellaceae cyanobacterium | reverse complement strand
GCGCAGCGGTGGCCAGGTCGGCGGCGGTGAAGTGGTCACCCACCAGCCATCGCTCCTTCCACCGCATCCCCAGGAACTCCAGGGCGTGTTCCAACCGTTCTACCGCTAACTGCACCCGTGCCGGAGTAATCCCATACTGCCAGCGCACGGTTTGAATCACCAGTTGACTCGATAGCGACGGATCCAGCGCTTTCCCTTCCCCCGCCCGGTAGTCGTAATAGACAAACCGGGTGGCCAGTCCAATGCTCTCATCCAGCCAGTCCTCCAGTGTCCACATGTCTGCTCGTAGCTCTGGCTCCTGGGGGATCAGCGATGGCTCTGGCTGGTAAGCTTCCAGAAATTCCAGAATCCTGGTGGAGTCCCCGATCGCCTTTGGATAGCCGTCTAACTCCGGCAGCAGGACGGGGAGGGTGGTGGTGCCTGTGAGCGATCGCACCCGCAGTACATGAACTCCCGGTGTCAAATTCTCAACGCGATAGGGAATTTGCTTGTAGCCGAGTGCTAATCGGGCTTTGCGGCAGTAGTGGGATGTGCTGAATTGCAGAAGCAGCATGGGTAAACGGCCAGACCTGAATAAAGTGAATCACCCACGAGACACACGCTATTCAGAACATCAAGCTCTGAGAAACAGCGGGGATCCGTGGGTGAACCACTACTTAAAGTATGAATGTGCCTGATTAAAGTACGGCAGATTCAACCACTAGGGAGAAGGAGAAGCAGCAGGAGAAGCAGGAGCTGCGGGAGATTCGGTAGGTGCAGTACCACCGCCACCGCAAGCGCTCAACACAGCTGCCAGACCCAGGGTCAGAACCAGACCGATTACTTTTTTGTTCATACACTCCCCTTTCGCAATTTGCGACAATAAAATTTTCAAACGAAAACAGTTGTCAGACAACTCCTCAGTTCTTGCAGAGTACCGAAAGACGATACTCGTTGCTGCAAACTGGGAATGACTCAGTTCATCGATTTAGAGGTACGGATAAACCCTAGCGAACGCTAAGAGTAAATACCCCTAAACAGAATACATCATCTCTTTTACTAGTTGCAGCAATAAGGGGTATTAAACCTCAGAACAAAGTTCTTTTAATCTTTCCAGAGTTAGAGATAGGGAACGCAGATGAACGCAGATGAACGCAGATGAACGCAGATGAACGCAGATGAACGCAGATGAACGCAGACTTTGGGGTGAGCGATGAGTCGAACCCTGGACGCAGATGGACGTAGATGGACGTAGATGGGGTTACGCTGCGCCGGAGGTAGGGGGTATCGCCCAGAAAATCAGGTGCTGAGAACCAGATTGTCTCGGTGGACGACGGTTTCGGGGGTGGAGTGGCCGAGGAGTTGGGGAATGTCTTCGGAGCGGTGGCCACGAATTTTTTCGAGGTCTTCGCTGTCGTAGTTGACGATGCCGCGTGCCACTTCTCGGCCCTGCTGGTCGCAGAGTTGGACGGCGTCCCGGCTCTGGAAGTTGCCTTCAATGCGGGTGATGCCTGCGGCGAGGAGCGATCGCCCCCCATGACAAATGGCTTTGACGGCTCCTTCGTCCAGGTACAGTTTGCCGACGGGGAGGAGACCGTGGGCGATCCAGCGTTTGCGGGCGTTGAAGGGCTGGGATTCGGGCTGAAACTGGGTGCCGAGGGGTTCGCCCTGGAGAATCTTGAGGATATTGATGGGCGATCGCCCTTCTGTAATTACGGTGCGGACTCCGGCTGCGGTGGCGATGCGGGCGGCCTCGATTTTGGTGACCATGCCTCCAGTGCCCCACTGACTGCCGCGATCGCCCACCTTCACACTGCTGGCCAGTTGGTCGATATCTTCTACGGTGACAATTGGTTCTGCCTCCGGGTCGAACCGGGGATCAGCGGAGTAGAGGCGATCGACGTCGGTTAGAAGAAATAACCAGTCAGCTTCTACCAGGCTGGCGACCCTGGCGGAGAGGGTGTCGTTGTCGCCAAATTTCAGTTCTTCGACTGCCAGAGTGTCGTTCTCGTTGACGATGGGGATAACGCCCAGTTTGAACAGTTGCCGAAAGGTGCGATAGGCATTGAGGTAGCGACCGCGTTCGTCCAGGTCAGTGCGGGTGAGCAATACCTGGGCGATTGGCTGGTCGAGGGAGCTGAAGAAGTCGTCGTAAACTCGCATCAGCCGTCCCTGACCGACTGCTGCGACGGCCTGTTTCATCGAAATCGTTTTGGGCCGCTCGGTCAGTCCCAGTCGCGCACACCCAATCCCCACCGCACCGGAGGACACCAGCACTACCTGATACCCCTTGCGCCGCAGCTCACTGAGCAATTCGACCAGGCGGGCAACGGTGGCGATCGCCAGAAGACCCGTTTCTGGCTGTGTCAGACTGGAAGTGCCGATTTTGATGACCAGGGTTTGGGACATGGGGAGTGGATGGGTGGATGGGTGGATGGGTGGATGGATAAGGGGTGGATGGGTGGATGGGTGGATGGGTGGATGGGTAGCGCGGGGGGAAAACCGTCAACCACTGTATCGATTAGAAGGGTATTACTTGACATCCTCCCCACCCTGTAGAGGGATGGGGATTCCCAAAATCACTCTTGAGATTTCCTGCTTCTTCGCAGTTGCCCTCTAGACTCATGCCTATCAGGTCTTACACTCGCTCCACAGGCTGTC
>JBIKWV010001000.1:0-2640 GCA_044356135.1 Elainellaceae cyanobacterium | reverse complement strand
GGGTTGAATTCCACCCACAGCGTCCCAGTTTCATCAATCCAGGTGCGTTGTACAGCCACGTCAGCCCCCCGTTTCCCTGGCTCACCGTAATAGGCCCGCGTTTTATCCAGGTTAAATAGAATTGAGGGGGTGCCTGGCTCTTCCATCGCCGTCAGAGACAGTTGAGAAAAGCGGTGTCCCGGGTGTTCTGGCAGTAATACGGTCAGGGAATAGGTGCGGTTCTGAGTGGGACGATCGGCGGGCTGTGGCATTGAGGCGTCACCTGCCCCCTGGCTCTGGGCAAGGATTACCGTGTGAACTTCAGGAACCGCAGAATCAACGCGAGTGGGTAGCCAATCATTCAGCAGAATGGCAAATAGCGTCAGCAGTAATATCAAACTTGTTCGTCGCATGAGGATCCTCCATTGTGTGTTGAGTGAAGGTGTTTGAGTGAAGAAAAGTTAGTGAAGAGACGATGCACCTTTTTCCTGATGAATTGTGAATTCATACGCTCTAGTGCAGCAAAACTTTTTTGTTGCTGTACGAGTAGTTCGCCAAGCGAACTTTGCCTGGTTATCTGGTTGGAGTGGCGCGCTTAGCGCGCCACTCCAACCAGATAACGTTTCTTTGGCGGACTACCAGTGGGGCATTTGGTACGGGCATCGCTATTTTGCCCTCACCCTCAATCCCTCTCCCATCGGGAGAGGGACTTCCGAGGCGATCGCTACACAAACTTCACCACATCCCGGTTGAAGTTGAGGCGGTTTTCTCCTGTTGGGAATCCGGCCTTATCGCTATTGGGATCGGCTCCAATGTTCGTATGGATATTGACGTACATGGTGCCTGCCAGTAAGGCAGCCTGCTCCTCAGGAGTGAGGTTAAACTGACCGGAAACCTTACCGGATGTGCGATCGGTCGGGGTGTTCTTGAAGAAGCGAATCACGGTCGCATCAGCAAAGTTACCGCGTGCGTCATTAGCGGGACTGAAGTGCAGGTGTGTCCCTGAGAGGGGGTTGCCCTCCACATCTTTGGGCACCCTGAGGAACCCATTCACCAGCGACACCGGGTCAGAACCATTGAGGATCTTGGCTTTGGGATCGATGGTGGTTTCCCCCTGACTGAACAGCGGCATTCCCTGGAAATCCTTATAGCTGCCCTTGACCTTCAACGTGCCATTCTTCAGCTCAGCATTCAGTTCAGAGGTGCCTTTGCTGTCGGTGGCAAAGGGGAATTCGGTGCCGCCAGTGCCCTTCGCTGTATTCAGCTTAAACCCATCGTCACCCACGTAGAGGAAATCGTTGCCGTCTCCTCCCACCAGGCGATCGTGGCCCTTCGTACCCGTCAGCTTGCCGTTCCCACGCTGGGTTTTGAAGCCCTTGTCCTTCAGATCAGTCAGACTTTTCCGAGCTTCCCCCGACATCCGGGCAAAGTTCCTCTCTGACAGGTCGGAGGCTTTGACAAAGGGTAGCGCAGCCAGGATGTGCCCCGTTCCTTTGTCAATCACCAGCGCATTGTTGGCGGAATCCAGGGGTTGCGCCAGTCCTCCCCTACCGGGATTCTTGCCCTGGGCGATGATAATGTCTTTCGGCTTGATGCCCTGAAGCACAAAGCGATCGTTCGCCGGGTCAAAGTCAAAGATACGGTTGGTCGTTTCTTTGCCCAGGATAATGGCATCCCTACCACTTCCAGTGGTAATGGTGTTGAGACCTCCGCCTGCACCTTTGATCACGTCATTGTCAACGGAACCGATGACGGTATTGACACCCCCTTTTGGATTGAGAAAATCACCCCTGGAGCCTAAATCAAAGGCTCCCTGCCTCTGCAACTTTTTGACGTCAAGTCCACGGGGGGAAGCCACTTTGTCCAGAGAGGTGTGCAACTCAAAGCTAACATTCGGTGGGGGAGCATGGTTGTGATCACCACTGCTGGCTTCGACAGAGCTGTCCAATGCAGCAGTGAAATCTTCATTCTGGCTGGAGATGCCTGTAGATTGGTTGGTTCTACTGGTTGCAGAGGTATTTCGGGGATCAGCAATTGCTCCCCCAGCCTGTGTATGGTCATGAGTTGATTGATTGTCAAATCCATCCATCATAATCTCCTTGTCCAAATTGGACAGTGTTTAGTGGTGGCATGAAGAACAAAAGTGTGGGCGATCGCCTGCGGGTAGATGTAGCGAAAAACCAAACAGATAACCATCGAACTTTCAGGTGAGCGGTGTTGCGAGATTCGCGCTCCTGATTATTAAAGTGAGAAAACCTGGGCGATCGCAGACAAATTTGAATTCTTCGGATTTCTCGTCGCCACGTTGATTATAACCAAAGAAATTGAAATGTAACCCATAAAAATATTGATTATAGATTTACTTAAGATAGAAATCGAAATGAATTTAGATTGTATAAATAGACTGATTAATATTTTCCGTATAACACGGTAGTGATTAAATCCATAATGTAATCGCCCCAAACGGTATATGCCACAGTAGGGGCGACACGGTCGTTTGCCCCGTCCCGCCCAAACGTCCTGCCCGACCGTTCATCTACCATTGGTATGGGGGTCAACGACCGAATGGGGGTCAACGACCGTATGCCCCCAACAGGATAAAATCCTATCAACCTAGGGATCTACTGTTTATTAAAATCCCAGTTTCAGCGTGGCGCGGCG
>JBIKWV010001099.1:0-2641 GCA_044356135.1 Elainellaceae cyanobacterium | reverse complement strand
CAGACTACAACGGGGACTGGATTAACCCGCAAACCCCTTAGCCCAAGCCCAACACTTTACACAGTAATGCCTGGTCCTCCAGTTTGACCCGGAACCGACCGTTTTCAATATCTCGAATCCAGCTCTGGCTTTTGCCCGTGCGATTTGCCAGTTCCCGCTGGCTCAATCCCTGAGTTTTGCGGGCGGCGACAATCTGTTCTCCCGTCAACATGGGCACTTCCTGGCGAGGGATAACCTTGCGGTTGTGGGAGTTCTTAGCGTTATGTTGGCGCGTTTGCTTCGCAGTTCCCCCCCGGGATACTCGCTGCTGTTTTTTACGGCGATCGGCCATTGGCTGCTCCCAGTCATGGGGCAGATCAAACCCCAGAATGCGAGCATTCATCAGCATATTCCACTTGCCACGAGGGCCAATATCCGTCAGACGACTTTCACTGCTGCCGTCGTTTGTCCAGAATTCAAGAGCGGCCTCGGCATCATCTGGCAAATCTTCCAATTTGGCCCAGAGGGGCTGGATTTCAGGGGGGTAGGTTTCGGGATCGAATAGGGACTTGAGGCCGTAATGGTTCAGTGCTTCCAGATCGCTCTCGAAAGTGCGCAGGAGACGCTTGCGGTCTTCCCGGTTGTGGGTGGCCTGGATGACTTTTTCCTCCCCATAGGCGATCCGCATCAGGGTGGGGACGGTGATCCGCTGGTCCCGGCCAATTCGCACCTTGAACAGCAGCCACATCATAATACGGGCTGCGCCTTCGTGCTGCTGCCAGATGCTCATGACAGCAGTCAGAACGGACCGGGGCAACATTCCGTACTGATAGAAGGCTATATGCTCACGACAACCATCGCGATCGAGAAAATACTGCGTCCAGATGCCGGGGCGGATGCGGAAGGTTAGCCCCGTCAGGTGTTTGCAGCCGTGGTCATCTTCCTGGAAGTGATGCTGAATTTCGAGGAGGTGCCAGAGGCGGCTTTTTTCTGCGACGAAGCCTCTGACTCGCCCCTGGGGAGGGCAGTTGATCCCTACTTGAATAAAGCAAGGCTGCTGGGCGATCTCTTTAATTATGGTGAGTTTCGCGGGCTTGCTCAGGTCTTTGCGCTTGTCGAGACCCAGGTATTCTTCAATCTGGCGATCGCTAATGACAAAGTCCTGCTCCCAGGGGCGATCGAGCATGGTCGCATGGGCAGCGTAGATCAGGTGCATTGCAGCAGCACGGATATCCATTGACCACAGGGTTGCCAGTGCTTTGGCTCCTCGCAACGCTACGGGCGGGTCTTCATCGACCGTATCCGTTAGCTTCAGCGTAATCAGGCAGTGCTGATTAAAGGTGCGGCGGTAGGAGAGTGCGCCTGTGTCAGGTTCCTCCTGCCACATCAGAGACTGTCGCTGCGCCAGCAGGTTACAGGCTTCCCAGACAACAATTGAGGAGGCATAGGCGTGGTTCTTGCCGTTGGGGAAAAGATCAGGACTAGTGGGGGGGCGTGGTTCCACTCGATTGCGCCCTTTCTTGGCCTGCAAGGGAGCGGGGATACTGATGGGGCAACGTACAACGCACTGGGGCTGTTCATAGTAGCCCTCACAGTTATTACAGAGATCGGTTTCGATCTCGTACTTGCCCTCCTCAATATGAATTGCCCCGGTGGGACATTGGGGGCGACAGGTATCACACTGAATGCAGCCATCGTCAATTTTGTAAGCCATCGTAGCGCTTCCTTCCTGAGATGCCCTACAGGGAGAGGTTCAGCAATTTATCAGGGTTGAAATCGGGCTTAACTAAATCGACTTACAGCGCTTTGCAAGCGCGTGAGGGACAAAGTTTTTGTTGACAGGCGCGCTGAGCGCGGCTCTCAACAAAACCTTTGGTTCTATAGCGGTTCTTACTCAGGTGAGGTACGGGGGGTTTGGGGGCTTCGCCCCCAAGCAGGGGCATTGCCCCTGCACCCCGTACTTCATCCAACTGAGAAACGCTATATCTCAGCGCAAAGCGCTGTAAATCAAGTTTTTGAGACTGCGAACGGTTAAAAAATTAATTTGAGGTGAAAGAAATCCCCGATTAAATCACTGGAGAAGTCAAAAAAACAGCCTATTGGAGTACTGATTTCATCACCGGGTTTGATTGGCAGTTGAGACTCTATCTCAAAAATACAATTCTGATTCCATAGCAATCCTATTTGATTTATGAAAGGGGTACAGGCGTGATTCCCCTTGAGGAAGTTTGGAGGTGCCCCTGAGTGGGGTGCCCCCCCTGCCCCCTGCCCACAAATGATTTCGGACTACTATAAAGAATTCTTTTGAAGTACTTGTGACGCGCTCGAAACGAGCTGGCAATCGCCTCAAAAGTCAGCGATTTCTGACATCAAATCCAGCAGTTCTCAAATATTGCACTTTTCGATTGGGTAAGGTAAGGGGTGCAGGGGTGGAACCCCTGCGCGGGGGCACTGCCCCCACACCCCGTACCTCACCCGAGTGGAAACCGCTATAAATATCAAAGTTCTTGAGTACTTTCTTTTTTAGTTAAATCGCGTAAATATTTTTGTTCAAGTTGAGCCATTAAAGATTTTCTTAAGGATCGTGAACAAGTTAACCTGCAGAACAAATTAACCTGTAATTGTTTTGCGAGAGGCGCGGCTTCGCCGCGCCTCTCGCAAA
>JBIKWV010000998.1:0-2643 GCA_044356135.1 Elainellaceae cyanobacterium | reverse complement strand
CAGTTCGAGGAAAATCGACGCAATTTAGTCAAAAGTCCGCTTGTTCTCACGGTCTTAAGGTTTGACGGAGGTTCACCGCATGAATCAGGCTCAAGACATCGCACTGCCATTCAGGAAGAACCAGCGTCATGAGAATCTCTTCCAGACTGTTGATCAGGCAAAGGGCGATCGCCAGCCACAAAGTCCGGTTATATCCAAACCCAAATAGTGCCACCGTTGCCACCAGTAGAGTTAACCCCCAAATTTTGGCAGTGTAGGTGTGAAAGCTGGGAAATTTCCTGAACTTCATCAGGCTGATGGCAAATAGCGTGAGTTGGGCAGCGATCGCCATCAACAGTGGAACTCTGAACGCGAGGACCACCTGTGGGAAAACCAACCAGGCGCTCACCGCAATGCAAAGGTACAGACAAATATCCGCCCAACTATCGGCCTGCCGCAGTTGAGGAGTGCTAACAGCTAATCGGCGGGCAATGATTCCGTCAAAAATATCGGACAGGACGGCAATGATGTAGCCAGCGACAAAGAATGGCGTAGTGTGGCCATCCAGCGCGTCCAGAAGCAGCAACGGCGCGATGGTAAAACGGCTGATAACGAGAAGGGTAGGGAGATGGGTTAGCGGCATCATTTCCGCAGAATTCCCCCTTTTGTCGGCGATCGTAAACTTTTGCTGACTGTTCTTTGCCCCTCCTTTGCCCCTTCCCACTCAAGATCCCGGATTGCTCTTGGCAGGGAGCAGCCATCAACCGGGGCGATCGCTTAGAATATATTAAGTAATGTTAAGGATTGCTCATGGGCGATCGCTCTACACAGCAACGCATCATCGTCATCGGTGCCGGAATTGGGGGTCTGACGGCGGCAGCACTCCTGGCGCATCGTGGGCACTCGGTACTGGTGCTGGATCAGGCCATTGTCCCCGGAGGCTGTGCTTCGACCTTCAAGCGGCGTGGATTTACCTTTGATGTCGGGGCGACTCAGGTGGCGGGACTGGAGCCGGAAGGAATCCACCACCGGATTTTTCAAGAGCTAGACATTGATCCGCCCGCCGCCACTCCCTGCGACCCCGCCTGTGCCGTCTATCTCCCCGGAGAAACCATACCCATCAACGTCTGGCGTGACCCGGAGCAGTGGAAAGCGGAGCGCCAGCAACAGTTTCCCGGTAGTGAGCCATTCTGGCAATTGCTGGCGGACTTATTCCGCTATAGCTGGGCGTTTCAGTCCCGCGACCCGATACTCCCGCCACGCAATATATGGGATCTGGTGCAGCTTACCCAGGCGGTGCGTCCCGATACGCTATTGACTCTACCTCACACCTTCTCAACCGTGGGTCAGGTCTTGCGCTGGTATGGACTGGAACAGGATTACCGCCTGCGGACTTTCCTGGATCTGCAATTAAAACTGTACTCTCAGGTGAATGCAGAAGAAACTGCGCTGCTCTACGCCGCAACGGCCCTCGGCGTGTCTCAGGAGCCGCAGGGGCTGTTTCACCTCCAGGGCAGTATGCAGGCCCTGAGCGATCGCCTCGTTGCCGCCCTGGAGCGGGATGGCGGAAAACTGCTGATGCGCCACACCGTTGAACACGTTCACACTGAGCAGGGCAAAGCTGTTGCCGTCAGCATTCGCAATCAAAAAACGGGAGAAGTCTGGACAGAAGTCGCGGATCAGATCGTCGCCAACGTACCCGTGCAGAACCTGACGCAGCTATTGGGAGAAGCTGCCCCCAGGGGCTATCGCCAGCGGGTTGAGAAACTGCCGCCCTCCTCCGGCGCATTTGTCGTGTATCTGGGCGTTGACCAATCGGCAATCCCAGAAAATTGCCCGCCGCACCTGCAATTTCTCTACGACTACGACGGCCCCATCGGTGAAAATAATTCTCTATTTGTATCGGTGAGCCATCCCGGCGATGGTCGTGCGCCCGCAGGAAAAGCAACCCTGATTGCATCTTCCTTCACCGACCCCCAGATCTGGTGGCAGACCCAGGATTATCCAGCGCTGAAACAGCAGTATACCCAGGAGGCGATCGCCCGGCTCTCGCAACACTTTCACCTGACCCCGGAGACAATTGTGCATCAGGAGGCCGCAACTCCCCGCACGTTTGCAACCTATACAGGGCGCGATCGCGGCATCGTCGGCGGCATTGGACAACGCGTAGTCACCTTTGGCCCATTTGGTTTCGCCACCCGCACTCCCGTCAATCACCTGTGGCTGGTGGGAGACTCCACCCATCCAGGAGAAGGCACCGCTGGCGTGAGCTATTCCGCACTGACGGTAGTCAGGCAGATTGAGCAGGGTCAATGAGTGGATGGTAAATGGGTGGATGGGTGGATCTTTCGACAGGCTCAAGAACAGGGTGGATGGGTGGATGGGTGGATGGGTGGATGGGTGGATGGGTGGATGGGTGGATGGGTGGATGGGTGGATGGGTGGCGTGAACTGTGAGAGTAGGGGCGTGGGTGGAGAGTGGATTTTATGAGTTGAGAAGATGCTGGAGGTTTGACTATTTTTTCTGCAATGCCGCGAAACGCTCTCTGAGAGAGCGTTTCGCGGCATATTTATTTTAGCGCCGATTTCGCCTGAAACGCTGACGGAGTCAGCGTTTCAGGCGAAATCGCCGCAATTTAGTCAAAAGTCCAGTACTCAGGATAGC
>JBIKWV010000997.1:0-2645 GCA_044356135.1 Elainellaceae cyanobacterium | reverse complement strand
TGCTGGCATCCAAACATAAGACAATTGTACCAACTATTTCATCTCACTGGGGGCTAAAGCCCCTTGAGTTGACTGTATCCCCTCGCTGAAGCGGAGGGGCTTTAGTCTGCCCACATCGCCTCAGTAAAAAGCATCAAAGACCAGAGAAATCGCTAGGATTGCTACAGGTTTTCACGCACGATGAGTACGACCTCAAGGGGCGATTGAGTCATGCCAATGGACAGAAAAGACGCGATGGCGCTTCTGACAATTGCCGTATTTCTAGCCTCACTGCTGGGGATTGTGAGTCTGGTGCGTCACGCCAGCGCCGCCAGGGCAGACCGGGTGAATCAACTGCTGCAAAGTCGAGCCTGCCCGAATTGTGACCTGGAGGGCGTAGAGTTGCGCAATGCCAGCCTGGAGGGCGTGAATCTGGACAGTGCCGATCTGCGGGGAGCCGACCTGCGGGATAGCAATCTCAGCGAGGCGAATCTGGGCAACGCTGTGCTGGTTCAGGCCAATCTGCAGGAAGCCATCATGGAGCAGGTGGTCTTGAGGGATGCCTTTGTCAGCGGCGCACTGATGCAGCAGGCCAACCTCAGGTCGGCTGACCTGCGACGCGCCTATCTCGGCGATGCTGACCTGAGAAAAGCCGATCTCAGCAGTGCTCAGATGGGGGATGCGGTGTTGAGTCGATCGAACCTGAACGGGGCCAATCTGGCCGGTGCCTCAATGATGTGGGCAAATTTGGCGGAAGCAAAACTGCTGGGGGCCATTCTGACCCGGGCCGACCTGCGGCGAACCTATCTGGGGGATGCCAATCTCGAAGCCGCCAAAATGGATGACACTAATCTGATGCGCAGTACGCTGACGCGGGCAAAGATGCGATCGGCGGAATTGCGCCGTGCCAACTTTGGAGACGCTGATATGAGCGGCGCTGACCTGAGTAGTGCAGTCCTGCAGGATGCCTTTCTACGCAGGGCAAATTTACTTCGCAGCAATTTGTACAATGCCGACCTGAGCAACGCCATGCTGCGGGGCGCGAATCTCCAATCCACTGATTTACGCCGCGCCAATCTCAGTGGGGCCGTTTTAGTCAATGCAAAGCTAAATGATGCCCGACTGGAGGACGCGAATTTAACGGGGGCGATCTTCTGTAACACCACAATGCCGGATGGAAGCATCAACAATCGCAACTGTGATCCTGTTCCTTCACCATCTCCTTCACCATCGGCAAGCCCTCAACCCGCAGCACCGAAACCCTGATTTGATCAAACATTGACTGATGTGCAGTCCAGTTCCACCTCCGGTAGGGTGGGCATCTTGCCTGCCCAGAACTGAGCGGGCAAGATGCCCACCCCACAAAAGTCTCTGGTTCCCTGACCAGGGTTGCGCATGGCGCTACTTCAACTGAATGCGTGGATCGAGCAGACCGTACAGAACATCTGCAATCAGATTAAACACCACCACAAGAATGGCATAGATAAACGTGATCGCCATCACCACAGGCGTATCATTACGGGTAATGGAATCGATCAACAGCGCCCCAATTCCCGGTACCCGAAACACCTGCTCCGCCACCAAAGCACCCGTGAATACGGTAGGGATATCTAACGCCACCAATGTCACGACAGGAATCAGGGCATTCCGCAGAATGTGTTTGAGGACGACAAACCACTCCCGCAGACCTTTCGCACGGGCGGTACGAACGTAGTTCTGGCTAATCTCGTCCAGCATGGCCGATCGCATGAACCGCATCAGCACCGCTGTTTGAAATAGAACGAGCACTGTAATGGGCAAGATTGACTGTTTGATCTGCTCCACAAAACTGGCCCAGTCTGTCACCCTTAGCGTACTGCTGTAGATAAACGGAAACCATCGGAGTTGGACGCTGAAAACAATGATCAGCAACAAACCCGTGACAAACGTGGGTAGCGAGAATCCCATCAGCGAGACTGTGGTAATGGTGTAATCGACCCAGGTATTCCGCTTGATTGCAGCAAGGATCCCCATTGGCAGGGCGATTAAAACAGAGATCAGGTAGGCTACACCCACAACCCAGAGCGTGGTGGGCAACCGTTGTGCAATCAGGTCACCAACGGGACTGCGGCTGGTGAAGGAATACCCCATATCACCCTGTAGAAAAGCAGTCGCCCATTTCACGTAGCGCACTGGCAGCGGCTGGTCGAGGCCGAGCGATCGCCGAATATTCTCCCGCACCTCCTCGGTAATCCCTGGATTATTGGCGAACTCCCCCAGTGGGTCACCCGGAGCCAGGGCCAGGATAGTAAAAATCACAATGCTAATGGCGATCAGGGTAGGAATAGTAATCAGCAGCCGACGAAACAGGTAGCGCGTCATGGGGCAGGGCATCCAGGATGAGAGACACCATAGCATAGGACTGTAGAAAACCCATAAAAAGCACAACGCCCGTCTGATGCTGGCGGTAGCCCCTTATAACAAAGGGGGTTGCTGATTAATAAAAACCCAGTTTTCACCTGGTGCGGCGAAGCCGCACCAGGTGAAAACTGGGTTTTTAATGGGATTTTATTTTATGGCAAGCCCCAAATATTTTCTTGCCTCATAATATTGCTTCCACTGATCGCCCTTCCGTTCTTTCACCACCTGATTGAAATAGTGATTCAGCTTCTTGAGATCCTCCGGTG
>JBIKWV010000091.1:0-9617 GCA_044356135.1 Elainellaceae cyanobacterium | reverse complement strand
AAAAACGGCGCGATTTAGTCAAAAGTCCAGTAAGTTCAGTGGGCGTGGAGAAAGTCGAAACCCCAGAAGCTATTACGCCCGCTGAGCGGGCGTAATAGCTTCTGGGGTTTCGAGGTAATTCCGTGTGATGAGGACTGCAAGCATCATTGTTCAAACGAGTTATGCTAAAGCGGATCTCCTGATGTTGACCTGAGAAAATGGCTCTGAAACGGCGGCAGTTTTTGCGGGCTATCAGTGTATTCGGAGGAGTTGGGCTGGCTGGCTGTATGCATCAGGCCATGACCCCTGATCCGATCGCCCCCGTTTCTCCTGTTGCCCTTTCTCCCCCTCCGACTCCCTCTCCCACCCCGAAACCGTCTCCAGGACTGCTGGAACAGCAGGGGATTTTCAATCCACCGCGAGGGGACGTGCGGATCGTGGTGATCAGCGATCTCAACAGTCAGTACGGCTCAACGGAGTACGAACCCGAAGTGGATCGGGCGATCGCCCTTCTGCCCGGATGGTCGCCCGATTTGGTGCTGTGCGGTGGAGATATGGTAGCAGGGCAGAGTCCCAGTCTGACGAAGCCGCAGATTCAGGCGATGTGGGAGGCATTTGACCAGCATGTGGGTGTGCCCCTGCGGCGGGCCAACATTCCCTACGGTTTCACAATGGGCAACCATGATGCGTCGGGGGCACTGGGGATTAACGGAGGCTTTCTATTTAATAAGGAACGGGATCTGGCGGCAGCGCACTGGAATGACCCGCGCCACAATCCCGGTGTGACGTTTGTGGACAAGACGGGCTACCCGTTCTACTACACCTTTCTGCAAAACGATATTTTCTTTCTCGTCTGGGACGCTTCAACCGGACAAATTCCAGCTTCCCAAATTGCCTGGGCTGAACGCAGCCTTGCCTCACCAATCGCCCAGGCCGCAAAGTTGAGAATGGCGATCGGGCATTTGCCGCTGTATGCTGTTTCGGTGGGGCGGGACGATCCTGGGGAGTATCTGGATCGGGCAGATGAACTGCGATCGCTCCTGGAGCGCCACCATGTTCACACCTATATCAGCGGCCATCACCACGCCTACTACCCCGGTCACGTCGGTCAACTACAAACCCTGCACAGCGGCATCCTGGGCAGCGGTGTTCGTCCCCTGCTGGGCAGTGACCTGCCGCCGATGAAAACCCTGACGGTGATCGATGTTGACCTGGAGAAGACAGATACGGTCTACACGACTTATAACGCCACCACGTTTCAGATTGTGGATCAAAAAAGTTTGCCACGGGCGATCGCTGGCCCGAACGGAACCGTTCTCCGACGCGATGTTGACGCTTAGCATCTTTGAAGCGCACCGCAGAGCATGTCACCCAATCCTTCGGATTGGGAAAAAGGCAAAAGAAACTGAAGTTTCTTAGAAGACGCAGAGGACGCAGAGTAGAATCTTTGCGCCCTCTGCGCCTCTGCGGTGCCCCTCTTAGCTCCGCTGATCCCAGGCTTTCATCTTGCCGGGATTGAGCAGACCGTAGGGATCCATCTGTTCTTTGAAGGCAAGCTGCACCGGGTCGATCGCTTTTCTGCCGCCATCCTCCAGGATGTAGGTGTGGGGATTGGCAATAAACGCGCCATTGTCTTCGTGGTACTGGATGATTTCGTTGAGACGCTCCGGTGTGGTGAACCGCACGAGTTGGAGTGCAGCAGGAATAGCGCTGCCGTTGACCCGCAGAAACTCCAGGTGCATCATCACCTCATCACCGTAGTGGTGATAGAGGTGCTCCAGAAGTTTCAAATCGGGATCGTTGAAAAATAGGGTTTGCAGGTAAGTCAGGGAAGGATCAACGTTACGGGCGTGCAGCGTCGTGTGGTTCCATGTAAATTCCAGCAACATGGTGCCCTTACTGGCTTCCTGGGCGGTTTTCTGGTAGCAGATGCTGCCACCCCACTCCTTCACCAGCTCTGCAAAAGGTTCCAGGCAGGATTCTGCCACCATGAGAAACGCACAATGTGCCCCAGCAGGGATCGTGTCCCGAAAGGCGGCGAAATAGGCAGGGATCGGGTTTGCGAAGATAGTCACCAGTTTCTTGATAAGGCCGTCCGCATTGCTCAGCGCCTGTCCAAACCGGGCGGCAGTCATGAAGTCGCCAAAGGTGACGATTGCTTCAGCCCAGGGATAGGCTGGCCCCAGGGGGATTTCCAGTTCGGTGATGATGCCGTTGGTGCCGTAGGCGTGGTTCACCTGCTGCACTGCATCGCCCCGCAGTTCGATCACTCTGGGTTCGTCTTCCATCGTGACGACACGGACAGCGTGTAGATTGCCGCGATCGCGCAACTGTCCGTAGGTGACCGACCCGGCACCACCGCTCCCCCCGCCGATAAAACCACCAATGGTGGCGGTGCGGTAGGTAGAGGGAGCCATGCGAATTTCCCAGCCAATCTCTCTTGTTTGTTTGTCAATGTTGACCAGTTTCGCCCCTGACTCAACACAGGCCAGTCCCGGCTTGACCCATTTCACCGCCTGCATCCGGGTCATATCGAGAATGATCCCCCCCTCCAGGGGAATACATTGCCCATAGTTTCCGGTACCCGCACCCCGCACAGTCAGGGGGATGCGATGCTGGACACAAACCTGGGCAACACGCAGCACTTCAGTTTCGCTGGCGGGACGTACAACCAGGTCACCGACCTTATCATCCAGGAGGGGGCGCAGGATGGGACTGTAGGTGTAATAGTCCTTCGAGAGTTTCGCAACCTGAGCCGCATCACGAATGACCTCAATCCCTTCCAGGGAAGAAATCACAGTCTCCCAATCGATCACCCGTGTTGCCGCCACTGTCATTGAGCCAACCTCCGAATTGTTCAGTAATCCAGGCGATGTTTACATTCGTTAAAAATCAGTTTATAGCAGTTCTCAGTAAGTGGGTTGGAAAAAGTCGCAACCCCAAAAGCTGTTCCGCCCACTGCGCGAGCGGAACAGCTTTTGGGGTTGCAAGCTCAATCGCGCTTGCAAACTGTGATTGATCAGCAAAGGTTCTCCCATCTTTCAACTTTCTTTTTTTCTACCAATCGAGTGCTGAACTATCGCAGAAAGATACGACACTTGGCGGATGATTTGCGCTGGATTGTCTGAGACTGTGATACTGGCTCGCTTCAAACAGCAGGTCGATTCATCGGTGGAGCCACAGCCTTTCTCTACAGGCGAGCGATCCCAACAACCAGCGCTTTGCCCCTGGTCTGTAGTCTGTCGGTGCCGAGAGGTTTCCTCTCAATAAGATTTCCGCTATGACTAGCGGGATTGCCTGGGTTAAAAAGAAGCCGTCTCGCGTCGTCATCGGTTTTTCAGTTAACCCAGTTCCATCATCTTTGGTTCATTGAAACCCCAAAAGCTGTTCCACCCTTTGACGTCGCTCAGGGCAGAACAGCTTTTGGGGTTTCGACTTTATTCCACGCCCCCTTACTCGTAGCTTCGCAAATCAGTTGTGGACAGGGCTGTGGAACAGTTCCTCTAGTGGTTTCACTCCTGCATCCCTATGCCCAACTGCCCACGCTACAGAACACCACTCTTGACCTGAATGAACAGGCACCAATTGGGATAAGCTGAGGGTCGAAGCTCCCATCAGGGGCAACTTCTCTATCGCCAGCTCTGTATGACTGAACAGCTACAAAATTACATCAATGGAACCTGGTGTCCATCGATCGCATCGGACTACCAGGATGTGATCAACCCCGCAACCAACGAAGTGCTGGCGCGGGTTCCCCTGTCACCCGCCAGTGAAATCGATGCGGCGGCCAGGGCGGCAGCGATCGCCTTCCAGCAATGGCGAAAAACGCCACCGACCGACCGGGTGCAGTATTTGTTCAAGCTCAAGAATTTACTGGATCAGCACATCGACGACCTGGCCCAGACGATTACTCTGGAATGCGGCAAGACGTTTGCTGAGGCGCGAGCCGAAATGCAGCGGGCGATCGAGAATGTGGAAGTAGCCTGTGGGATTCCGATGCTGATGCAGGGCGATATTCTGGAGGATATTGCGACCGGGATTGACGAAATCATGATCCGGCAGCCGCTGGGGGTGGCGGCGGTGATCGCCCCGTTTAACTTCCCTGGAATGATTCCATTCTGGTTTTTGCCCTATGCGATCGCCTGCGGCAATACCTACATTGTCAAACCGTCAGAGAAAGTGCCCCTGACCATGCAGAAGGTATTTTGTCTGCTGGAGCAAACGGGACTACCGCCGGGGGTGATTAATCTGGTCAACGGTGCCAAAGAAGCCGTTGACGCCATACTGGATCATCCCGCGATTCGGGCTATTAGCTTTGTCGGCTCAACTCCGATCGCCAAATACATCTATAGTCGCGCCGCCGCCAATGGAAAGCGCGTGCAGTGTCAGGGGGGTGCCAAAAATCCGATTATCGTTCTGCCGGATGCGGACATCGACATGACCACGCGGATTACACTGGACAGTGCGTTTGGCTGTGCCGGTCAACGCTGTCTGGCCGCTTCTTTGATGGTGACCGTGGGCCGCGCGAAGGAACCGTTTACGGAGGCGATCGCCGAGGGCGCAAAATCCCGCGTCGTCGGCTTTGGCCTGGAGCAGGGCGTACAGATGGGACCAGTGATTAATCAGCAGAGCCGCGAACGAATTGAAACCCTGATCGATCAGGGGGTGGCGGAAGGAGCAAAACTGCTGCTGGACGGTCGTAATCCCCAAATTCCTGGCTACGAACAGGGTAGCTTTGTGCGTCCGACGCTGCTCCAGGATGTGCGCCCTGACAGCATGATCACCCAGACAGAAATCTTCGGGCCAGTGCTGGGGCTGCTGCATGTGGAAACGATTGAGGAGGCGATCGCCCTGGTCAATCGTGGACAATGGGGGAATATGGCCTGTCTGTTTACCAGCAGTGGAGCTGCCGCCCGCAAGTTCCGCTACGAAGCGGAGGCCGGGAACATTGGGATCAACATTGGGGTGGCGGCACCAATGGCGTTTTTCCCGTTTAGCGGCTGGAAGGATAGTTTCTTCGGTGACCTGCATGGGCAGGGGAAACACGCAGTGGAGTTTTTCACGCAGACGAAAGTCATAGTGGAACGGTGGTTTGCGGACTGGTCGAGGCAGTTTTGAGGGAATAATTTATGTGGCGGGTGACGATTCAATGTTCAGCAGAAAGCTGGCGTAATCATGCGCAGGCGTTTAAGGATATTGCGGCTCAGTATCCAGGAACGCCGATCGCATCGAAGAAGATGAAGGATGACGAACGACGCATTATGGAATATCAAATTGAGGATGTGAATGATGCTGAAGAATTTATGGAGGCATGTATGACGCTGGATGGCTTTATAGCAACTTTTGAGTCGCTGTAGACTTCAGAGTTATGGAAAAAGCAACCTTCGGAGCCGGATGTTTTTGGGGTGTGGAAGCCGCTTTTTGCAAGGTGAAAGGTGTCGTCTCCACCTCGGTGGGCTATATGGGTGGGCACTTCGAGAATCCCTGCTATCTGGACGTACTTTCGCGAATTACGGGTCACGCGGAGGTGTGTCAGGTGGAGTATGATCCATCGGTTGTGCGATATGAGGAACTGCTAGAGACTTTCTGGCGAATTCATGACCCCACCAGTTTGAACCGTCAGGGAGCCGACCGGGGGGAACAATATCGCTCGGTTGTTTTCTGCCATACGCCTGAGCAGGAAGCAGTTGCGAGACGGTCTAAAACCGAACTTGATCAATCAGGCCGCTATAATCGGCCAATCGTCACGCAAATTCAGATGGCCTCCAGCTACTGGCTGGCGAGTGAGGAGCATCAGCAGTATTTGGAGAAGAAACGGAGCCGACAGGCTCAAGCACTTTAGCTTGATTCAGCTTGAAACCCCAAAAGCTGTTCTGCCCTTCGACTTTGCTCAGGGCAGAACAGCTCTTGGGGTTTCAACTTTTTCCACGTCCACTTATTACTGGAGTTTTGACTATTTTTTATACAATGCCGCGCAACCCTCTCTGCGAGAGCGTTGCGCGGCATATTTAATTTTAGCGCCGATTTTCCCTGAAACACTCACTGCGTCAGCGTTTCAGGGAAAATCGGCGCAATTTAGTCAAAAGTCCAGTTATTAACAACCAAAGTTTTTGTAGAGAGCCTCGTCGCTCCGCAAGGCTCTCTACAAAAATTCATCCCTGAATTAAGCAACGCCCCAAATTCTTGCAGGCGCGACGCTGTAGCGTCGTGCCTGCAAGAATTTGGGTTTTCGTTACTCGGATAGCCCCTTAATGCACCAGAGTTGATGGATCGGGATGATCCATCAATCGACCGTCTTCCATGTAAATAATCCGATCGGCAATGTCCAGAATCCGGTTGTCGTGGGTGATCAGAAGAATCGTGCAGTTTCGTTCTTTAGCCAGATTTTGCATGAGAGTGACCACTTCTCGGCCCGATTTTTTGTCCAGGGCAGCGGTGGGTTCATCGGCCAGAATAATGCGGGGTTGACTGACCAGGGCGCGGGCGATCGCCACCCGCTGTTTTTGTCCTCCCGATAGGCTTTCTGCGTAGTAGTCAATTCGCTGTTCCAGACCAACGGCTTTGAGGATATCAGTGGCGATCGCATCCATATCCTCATTCGCATATTGTTTGTGTAGTTCCAGCGACATGCGGACGTTCTGTTTCGCCGTCAAAAATGTCATCAAGTTGTGTGCTTGAAAAATATAGCCAATTTGTTTTCGCAGTTGTAGAAGCTGTTCTTTTTTTGCGCCATATATTTCCTGATCGAGAATCTTGAGGCTCCCTTCCTGAGCCGAACGTAAGCCCCCCATTAACGTCAATAGCGTCGTTTTTCCAGAACCAGATGGCCCCGTCATAATGATGATTTCTCCAGGGAAAATATCGAGATTGATGTCAAAGAGAACCTGTTTACGGAGATCACCCTGGCCGAAGTAGTGGTTGAGATTGCGGGCAGAGATGATGGGGGGAGTGGGTGAGAGAGTGGGAGGGTGAGAGAGTGAGCTTCGACGTGAGCGCTCAGCCGAACGTAGGGTTTTCATGTGTGGGTAATCGGTAATGGGCGATAGGAATTAAAAAATATCGGCGGGGTCGGCGCTGCGGAGTTTTCGCATGGCGACAGCACCGGAGGCGACGCACATGATGATGGTGAGGAGGAGGACGGCGATCGCCCGATCCACTTTCATCGCAATTGGTAGCAG
Source organism: Elainellaceae cyanobacterium (assembly GCA_044356135.1). Classification (GTDB taxonomy): domain Bacteria; phylum Cyanobacteriota; class Cyanobacteriia; order Elainellales; family Elainellaceae; genus CAZVXA01. The sequence goes on along the minus strand of JBIKWV010000091.1, from coordinate 2,460 downwards.
TGTTGCACCGTAGACGATCTGGTAGAGTCCGGTGGCTAATAGCAAACTGGGGACAAAGCCGATGAGGGCGAGGATGAGGGATTCCTGGAGCAGGACGGTGAGGAGGTAGCGATCGCTGTAGCCCATTGCTTTCAGGGTGGCGAACTCGGGCAGATGATCGGAGACATCCGAGTAAAGAATCTGGTAGACGATGACGATACCAACAATGAAACCGATAACGGTGCCGAGACCAAAGATAAAACCAATTCCAGTACCGTTGGCCCAATAGCTTTTTTCGATATCGGCAAAGCCTTTGGGAGTCAGCACCATCACGTCATCGGGGAGGATGGCGTCGATTTGTTGGCGGACGGCTTCTACGTCGGTGCCCGGTTTGAGACGAATCAGACCAACTTCAATCTGATCGGGGGTGCGATCGGGGAACAGATTGAGAAAGGTGGAGTCGCTGACAACGACGTTGCCATCGGCGGCGAAGGAGGAACCCATGGTGAACAGACCGCTGACCTGCACCTGTTTGTTGCTCAGTTGAGCGTCGAAGAGACCTTTATTCGTATAGGTTTGGGCGATCGCCCCATACTCCGGTCGTCCCGCTCGGTCAAACAGGACTTGATTCAGCGGTTTAATCTGATCCAGATTCTGGTTAATCTCGGTGGATTTGAACGCGGAACTGCCGGGGTCTACTCCCCACACCAGAATCGTGCGGCTTTGCAGTGTTTCAGGATTGCGCCACTGGGCTGAACCAATGTAAAGCGGACTGACGGATGCAACTCCTTCTACTCCTGCTGCCTGGAACAGCCGCTCACGGGGCGTGCTGCGAACAGCAAACAAAGTTTGAAATTGGGGGTTGGCGATCACCAGGTCGGCATTGAGTTCTTGATAGGGTTTGGTGGCAGCATCAAATAGAGCACCCTGAAAGCCCATCTGGACAAACATGAGAATGTCTGCGAAGGCGATTCCGGCGATCGCAATTCCCAATCGCGCTTTTTGTTTGGTGAGCAGCAGCCACGCTAGTGGCGTTTTCCGGTTTCGTTTCAGCATGGATGGGTCTCCGGATGGATTTTATATCGAACATTCGTTATCTATTGAGACATGCAAAACTAGGGTTGAATGGCAACCTGTACCTGCATGTTGGTGAGATTTGCAACCTGACGACTGGCTTCGGGAGGGAGGGCAATTCGGACTTCGACAACACGGCGATCGAGATTCTCACCGGGTTGATTGCTGAAGGTGTTCTGGCGGCTGACCTGGAGACCGACCTGGGAGACGGTGCCCTGGAGTTCTCCGGCAAAGCCCTGTCCGGTGATGATGGCGGTCTGCCCTGGTTGCACCTGACCAATGTCCGATTGATAAACTTCGGCGACGACTATCATCTGGCTGGTTTGTCCCAGGTCGGCGATACCGTTTTCACTCAACTTTTCACCGGGACGGGTGTGGATTTTGAGAATTTGGGCGTCGATGGGGGCACGGATGTAGGCTTGCTCCAGATCGGTCTGCGCCTGGGTGAGGGCGGCGATCGCCCCATCCACTTCGGCCTGAGCCACCTGCCTATCGACGGGGCGAACTTCTGCGATTCGATTCAGCGTTGCGGTAGCTTCGCGCAGTTGAGCTTGTAGCGTTTGCAGGGTACGGCTCTGATTTTCTTGAGCTTCGAGCAGTTGGTTCTGGGCAGTGGTGGCAGCGAGACGACGACTGTCCAGACTGGACTGCGAGATTGCCCCTTCCTGGTAGAGCTGCTGATAGCGGCTGTATTCGACCTGGGCGTTTTGATATTCCGCCTCCAGTCGAGCCAGGGTTGCGGCCTGGATACCTCGCGCTCCTGCAATTTCTGCCTGAAGGCGAACGATTGCGGCTTGCTGTGCCTGGACTTCTCCAGCTTTGGCTCCCGCCTGCACCTGAGCCAACCGGGCCTGCGCCTGTCGCACCTGCTGTTTTGATCGGAGAACAGCGTCCTGAAGGCGATCGCGCGAATCCAGCACTGCGATGATCTGCCCTGCTTTAACGCGATCGCCCTCTTTGACCTTGAGGGCCAGGAGGCGATCGCCGTTGAGGGAGATGGGAGCCGCCAGTTGAATCACTTCTGTTGCAGGTTCCAGTCGCCCCAAGGCACTGATGTTTCTATTTTGCGAAATGGCTGCGGCAGGTTGAGCGACGCTTTGTTTTGTCTGGTTAACCGATGAAATGCCGTAGACGGTAATGCCTCCAGCGATTGCGGTTGCAACAAACAGCAGGCCGATCAATCGTCGATTCGCGGGTTGGAGTGTGCGCTGCATAGGTATCTCCGGTTTATGAGTCAGGGACTTAGCCCAATGATGTCTTGTGGGTTGCTTGACCCGAAGTGACAGTCCGATTTTATATCGAACGCTCGTTATATATTAAATGGGAAAAAGTTGTCTTGTAAAGACTCTTTGCAAAATCTCTGTCTACCTGGAAGTACATCAGTCATGTTTCAAATGTGTGGTTGGT
>JBIKWV010000996.1:0-2646 GCA_044356135.1 Elainellaceae cyanobacterium | reverse complement strand
CTTGACGGAACCACTACCATTACTGCTGAAGCATTAGCGGCGGTGTTGGGGAAAGACCCTGACACCGCCGAAAACTTTTTAAGGACTGCCGTCATGGTGGCGATCGCCGACGGTACTTATTCTCTCCCCGAACACGAACGGTTACAGCAGTTCTGTACCGCCCTCAACGTGGATTCGCCGATTCTGGAGAACCTGCGCCTTACCCTCTGTGACCATTCCGACTCCTCACCCGACTCCTCTGCAACACACTACCCCGAACATCACTTGACACTTCTTACACCCGTCCAGGACTGGCTCGACCACCTGGAAGTCCACGATCCCCGTCTCGCTCGCTTCCTCTGCAAGCTGATCCCGCCGCAGTGTCCCTTCGAGCGCGACATTAAGCTGTTTGGCCACAAACTTGTTCACATCCCCCCCCTCTGCAAACTCAATCCGCTCTACGAGCAACTGGTGGGTCTGCGTTTCCGCGCCCTGTCTTACCTGGCGGACGATTGCGGGGAGGATGTGTCGCAGTATTGCTGAGTAGAAGCGGTTGTACACTGCGCGTGCAACCACTTCTACTCAGTTTTGCGAGTAGCGCCTTTACCTGCACTACGCGCAAAACTGAGCTACACCCACCACAGCGTCTCAATTTACTACGGATAAATCAGAATCTTGAACGTCTCCGGCGTTGGTGCGACGGCACGTTCGACGGCAGCGGCGAGATCCTTTAGGGGATAGCGATCGCTCACCAGGGCATCCACGTCGATTCGTTTGTTGAACACGATGTCGGTGGCCAGAGCTTGCACCCGATAGGAGGAGCTGTAGCTGCCCATCAGGTCAATTTCTCGACGGTAGAGAATGTTGGGATTGATGGGGATCTCGACTTCGTCAGGGAATTCGGCGAAGAAGAGAATCTTGCCGCCTTTGCGGGTGCAGTCGAGCGCCTGGAAAAACGCCTTCTCGCTGGGGACGGCCAGCAGGCAGGTATCGACGCCCATGCCTCCGGTGAGAGCCTGAATCTTACTGGGCAAGTCTGGGTCACGGGCATCAAAGGCTGCTTCTGCTCCCAGGTTTAGCGCTTTTTCCAGGCGTGTGGGGATCAGGTCAGTGGCGATCGCCCTGCCACCAAAGTATTTGACCAGCATGATGAACATCAGCCCGATAGGCCCTGCGCCTGTGACCAGTACGGTCTGACCGGGGGCGATCTGGGCCTTCTTGACCGCTTTGAGGCAACAGTTGGTTGGCTCGACGAAGCTGGCCTGCTCGTCGGTCACCTTATCGGGGATAGGGATCAGTCCCCCATGCTGAACGATGTGCCCCGGCACCTTCACATACTCAGCAAACCCGCCGCCGCTGGGGGCAAAGCCTGCCGTGGTGGTGATGTTTTTGTAGACCTCACACATGGAAAAATTGTCGTTCAGGCAGTAGTCGCAGTGCATACAGGGGATGTGATGCAGGACGACCACCCGCTGCCCACTGGTGTAGCCCTGGACGGCAGAGCCAACGGCAGAAATCACGCCTACGGTCTCATGCCCGAAAATCCGGGGTGGGTTGTACAGGGGATAGCGAATTTTCTTGATATCGGATTGGCAAAGGCCCACCACCCGTACTTGAACCAGTACCTCATCTGGCCCGACCTCCGGTACCGGAACCTCTTCGTAGCTGAGCTGATTGACCCCCCGAAATACCTGCGCCTTCATGTTGTCTCCTCAACAGTCGGTTTTATTGACATCGTAAGGGATCTGCTGTTTAATAAAATCCCAGTTTTCGCTTGGCGCGGCGGCGCCGCCCCACCCCAAAACTGGGATTTACTGGGATTTTATTTTATGGCAAGCCCCTAAGGGGTCGAGGGCGTGGAATAAAGGTAGTTCTTGCAGTACAAGAATTGATCATTGGGGAAGTGCTTTCTGATCAATTGCTCCCTGAGCGGAGTCGAAGGGAGCTTTGACTTTCATCTTCTACTACCAAAACTGGCGATCACTTCTTCTCCGACCTTAATATAGTCCTGCCAACCCTCTTGCGCACGGGGATCTTTGACTTCGTGAACCAGGACTCCCTGACGGGCAGCTTTTTGAAAGGCGGCGAGGCGACGAATCCAGGTGTCAAAGATGGGCATTCCTTCTTCCGTCAGCATGGCTTTCACCAGTTCTCCTTCTCTGCTGGGTTTAGGCGGAACCACCGTCAGCAAAATTCGGTAACGGCTGGCTCCAATCTGGTGCAGATATTCCAGCGTCAGCACCAGGGCATCCAGCGCCAGGACATCCGGTGTGGTGGGCAGAATCAGCAGGTCGCAGGCATCCGTCAGCAGTGCCAGATCCGTGTGAACAGGACGAGCCTGGGTATCGATCACAACATGGTCGTGACGGCGCATGAGGGGGAGCGATCGCTCCTGAGGAACCACCTCAAACGGCAGATTTCCCCGTCTGGCCCAGCCAATCGCTGAGCGGTTGGGGTCTGCATCCACCAGCAGCGTTTTCCCCTGGGTTTGCAAAAATGCCGCCAAATGGATGGCGGTTGTAGTCTTCGCAACGCCTCCTTTGAAGCTGGCAACCGTGATAATCATCGTGAACCTGGAGTACGGGCGCATTTGTAGAATACTTTACTCGGTGGTATTGCAAATCCTGGATGGTTTTGGTGGAAGCGACGCAACGTGCCGCTTCCACC
>JBIKWV010000995.1:0-2651 GCA_044356135.1 Elainellaceae cyanobacterium | reverse complement strand
AAAATCCCTGTTTTGGCTTGGTGCGGCGAAGCCCAACCAAGCGAAAACTGGGATTTTATTAATCAGCAAAACCCTTAGAGCACGATACCTGAAGTTGAGATTACCCGATAGTGGCATGACTTCTGAATCACACCGCAGAGGCATAGAGGACGTAAAGAGCTTACTCTGCGTCCTCTGCGCCTCTGCAGCAGCTCTAATTTCGTTCCCGCTGTCCAATCGCCTCAGCAATACTGTTCATCCCGCGCTGCTCCAACCGCTCCACCAGACCCTCCAGAATTCGGCGCACCATCCACGGGCCTTCATATATCCACCCGGTGTAGACCTGGATCAGGCTGGCTCCAGCGGTGATTTTTTCCCAGGCGTCCGCTGCCGTGAAGATTCCCCCCACTCCAATGATCGGAAGCGTTCCATGCGTCTTCTCATAAATAAATCGGATCACCTCCGTCGATCGCTCCCTCACTGGCGCACCACTAATTCCCCCCGGTTCCTCTGCGACATAGGTGCCGTACCCCGGCAGCAAATGGGTTTTCAAGTTGTCTCGCCGGATCGTGGTGTTGGTGGCAATAATTCCCGCCAGACGGTGAGTTTGGGCCAGGGCCAGAATATCGGCGATCGCTCCCCACTCCAGATCCGGCGCAATCTTCACCAGCAGCGGCTTTTGCTCGGTATTCTCCTGTTGCAGGGCAGCGAGGATCTGGTCTAACTGGGCGGCATCCTGGAGCGATCGCAGTCCCGGCGTATTGGGCGAAGAAACGTTCACCACGAAATAATCACCGTAGTGCTTTAAACGCATGAAACTGCTGCGATAATCCTCTGCGGCCTGCTCCAGGGGAGTGACTTTGGATTTGCCGAGGTTCACCCCGATGGGAATAGGGGGCATAGAGGATGCAGGAGCCATCGCCAATCGCTCCGCCATGGCTGCTGCCCCCTGATTGTTGAACCCCATGCGGTTCAGTGCCGCCCGGTCTTCCGGCAGGCGAAACAAACGGGGACGCGGATTGCCCGGTTGCCCATGGAGTGTGACCGTCCCCATCTCAGCGAAGCCAAAGCCAAAAGCAGACCAGGTCTGTGCCACAAGGCCGTCTTTGTCAAAGCCTGCCGCCAGACCGACTGGATTGTCAAACGATAGTCCCCAGAGTGTCTGTCGCAGAGCGGGATGGCTGAAACAGAAGGATTGCTGGAGTCTGGCCAACAGGCGCGGCTGCTGTTGTGGGTTGAGGCTCCTGAGCGATCGCATCAGTAAACCATGCAATCTCTCCGGATCTGCCTTTAATCCAGAGAATAAAAAGGGACGAATGGCTATCTGATAAATATCCAATTCACTTGACTCCGTACTGAAAAACTTGTCAAACTGGGCATTCTAGAGAAACCGTTTTACGGGTTAAGGAATCGGCAACGCTGGCGATCGCTCAAGACAATCAGTTCCATGTCAATTATGAACAACAGGGGCTTTTACAGCACTTTGCGCTTGGATAAGCCACGGTTGTTTTGGTGAGAGCCGCGCTCAGCGTGGCTCTCACCAAAACAACTGAGGGTTTAGCACTTGAAAAGCGCTGTAATTTAAGTCGGGGGCAGGTAGGGTTCAGGGGCGTACACTCCCGCTAGAATTAGCTTGCCTCAGGACAAAAGTCCAACAGGGAACGGAGGATTGAAACAATCTGGGTTCGATGCGAAGGAATCGAGTAGGCAGACCGTAGGCGCAGGAGCCAGACCGTATGGTTTCTCAGAAAAAATCATCCAACAATTATGAAAAACAACTGAGTGTCCTGCGGCAAACCCTTCAAAGCCTTCGCGAGGAGGAGAACGAAGACGCGCTGATTGACCTTACCCTGAGCTATCTCCGGGCCGAGTTTGAGTACTCCTTAGCCTGGATTGGCCTCTACGACCGGGTCACCCATCGTTTACGGGGCAGAGGCGGCTATACGCCCGTTGGCGATTCTCCCTTACTCAAACAGCAGTTTAACCTGAGTCCCGGCGATCTCCTGGAGCAGGTGGTGATTCAGCAGCGGCCCCTGGGTGTGCCTGACCTGCAAGAAGAGGCGCGGGCCGGGGAGTGGCGACGGGCTGCCCAGAAGTTTGGGGTACAGGGAACCGTCATTTTTCCTGTCGCCCACAAAAATCTCTGCCTGGGAGTCGTCATCCTGGGAGCAACCTTGTGGGGTGTATCGCCGCACCCCGAAGAAACAACTCGGCTGGCAATGGTGCTGGGAGAACTGGCGGCAGCGCTGCATCAGCTTCAGGAGGAGCGGCAGCGCCAGCAAATCAAGCGCCCGGATGAACCGCTGCTGTCGCTGCTACATCGGCTGCGATCGCTCCCCACCTTGAACGCTCGTCTGGAAGCAGTCGTTCAAGAAACCCACCGATTTGTCGCCCCCACCCGTACCCATATCTACTGGTTTGAACCCGAACGCCGCTATTTCTGGCGACGCACCAGTACCCGAGACAACCTTGTTATGGAGTCCCAGACCAATGGGTTTACCGCACAGGAGGTCAACAGTTTCTATCAGGCTCTGACCGCCGACCAACTGGTTGCCATCGGTGAGGCCCACAGTTCCCTTAAGGCGGATATCACCGGGCGGCTGATGCAGTTAATCAAGGCGCGATCGCTGCTGGTCGCCCCGATTCTGTTTCAGGAGGAACTATACGGTTTT
>JBIKWV010001080.1:0-2654 GCA_044356135.1 Elainellaceae cyanobacterium | reverse complement strand
CGGGCGCTCCAGGCCGACGAGATCGGCGATCCGGAATGTGGACGTAGCGGTATTCTGCGCCACCAGCGCATCCGCGAAGATCGTGAGATAAGATTCCGCTGTGGCGCGGACATTGGACTGCGTACGCTCCTCCATCGCCAAGTAAGAACTCGCCGCCTGTTGCGCGATCGGATGCGGCGCCACGAGCGTGGTGATGCGTCCGTCTTGGCTCTGCCAGCCGCCGCGCATGGCTTCGGCGGTTTCTTCCATCCGCGACAACCGCGCGCGCACTTCGGCGAAATTCTTCCGGCCCTCCGGCGCGGAGTGCAGTACATCAAGAATGACACCAACCAAAAGGCTCGAGGCTGAGTTGCGCCAGAAGGGCGCTTCGTTGGTTTCCCGCGTCGGCGCCGTCAGGATCTCGACGATATTCTGAACATCGCGCACTTCGTTGTCGCCACGGCGGACTTCCAGCAGCGGATTGAACTTGGCGCTATCCAGGCGCGTCGGTGCAAATCGGACGATGTGGGAGGCTTGGGCCCGATATCCCGCCGTGCCGGGAAAACCAAGCCGCGCGTCGCCATCGGCGAGCTCGCCTTTCGGATCGAGCGCGACGATTGATCCGTCCCAGGACAGCAGCGTCGGCACAACAATGCCGCGGCCCTTGCCGGTGCGCGTGGCGCCAAGGATGAGGGCGTGGCCTGGTCCATTATAAGTGATTGGGCGCTGCCCGATGGCGCCGCTTAAAACCCCCAGCACCAGGCCGGTGGTGCGCCCCAACAGGCCGGCCCGCTTGATGTCGCGCGCATCCGCCCAGCCGCCATGGACAATGTGGCGGCCCCGGGGATTTGCCGGCAAGAGCGACGCACCTGTGGAAAGCTGCAGCGCCACAAAGAGACCGGCGCCGACGCCGCCGAGCATGAACAAATTGGCGAAGGCGAAGATCGATGGATTGTCGGACGCCAGCGCCTCTTGCCAGCCGAAGAACGCGAGCGGCCAATAAAGGCGCACCGGCCCGAAGGTGATCAGCGGCTGGCCGAAGTGCGGCGCGAAGTCGAAATAGCCGGCGACGATCCAGCACGCCGTGGCCCATAACAGAAGCATGACGGCAAGGCCCGCCCCGCCGGCCAAGCCGAGCTCACGCCAGCTTGACGGCGTCTCCTCGAGCCACGTGCGAATCGGCGCGGCATAGCCCGCCCCGCCGAGGCCATCGGAGATTAGCATCATGCGCATGGCTGTGGCTGCGCCCATCACCGCCCCCGCGAAGGCGCAGATCATCGGCCAAGCGAAAACATCGCCCATGCTGGCACTTGCTCGCGCGCGCCAATCGAACAGCGCAAACGGCCAGTAGATCGGGAGATCGCCGACCGTCACCAGCGGATCGCCAAGCGCACGCTGGTAGCTCAGCACATGCGCGGCCAATTGCGTGCCGAGCGCGCTGCCCAATGTGAAGATCGCCAAGCCAACGACCGAGGCGTTGATCAAACTTCGCGACATCAGGTCTACTCCGCATCAGCGCATTGTGTGCTGACACGGAGGAGCATCGCGCCAACGCCACCGTGCGTCGCCCGATTTCATCTTCTGGCGTCACCCTGACATGCGGTCTTCGCCGCGCAATCACTGATCGGTCGGCACAACATGGCAGGCGTCGCTTTTGCTTTCGCCACGCTGGCGCATGGACACAGCGCACACAAAGCCAAGGCACAACGACAAAAGAACGAAGGGCAAGATAACAAAGGGTGCAGCGTTCGTTTTGTCGTTGTGCGCCATGGCGATTTCGCAAGGTGCGCTTAAGAATTCCACATTGCCGACGAGGTGCGCACCGCACCGTGCGGTTTGGCGGGAGTTTCGTTGATGGCGCCGCGCAGTTTCAATCGCAGCTTGCGGAATGCCGAAGCGGACGATGACGACGCGCTGTCGATCAAGCTGCGTGGCGGCCAGTCGGCTAAAGCGTCTCGCGTCAGCGCGCGCTTAGACGCGCGCATGAAAGGCAGACTGGGCGGCGGCGCTGCAAAGCCAGGAACGCCGCGAGCGCAAGCGCCATCCCATGCCAGCGATCCGCGGCAGCGTGTCATCGTCAAAGTCCACTACTTCAAACATGGCGGGGGCGGCGCGGCGGCCTTGGCAGCACATGGTGCCTATATCGCGCGTGAGGGCGCGCGCCTGGAGGGTGAGCTTGAGCCGCATGCGGACTATCTAAGCCGCGACGGTGCGCGAGGCTTCTATGACGCTGCCCAAGAAGGCGTGGACGGGCGCGACCGCCTGGGGGAATGGGGACACGAAGACAGCCGGCATTTCCGCGTCATCCTCTCGCCTGAGAATGGGCAGGCTATTGCCGACCTGACCGGCTACACCCGCGAAGTGATGGCGCGGGCGGAGGCCGAGCTGGGCAGACCATTGCAATGGGTAGCGGTCAACCACTGGGACACGGACAATCCGCACACTCACATAGTCCTCCGCGGGCGCGACGCCGAAGGCGCGCATTTGAGCCTGCCGGACACTTTCATCAAGCACAGCTTCCGCGCGATCGCCCGTGATGTGGCCAGCGAGCGCCTTGGACCGCGCACGCCTGATGACGAGCGCCGGGCGAAGGACCGCGAGGTGCGCGCACCCCGTTTGACCAGATTTGACAAGCTCATCGGCAAACAGCTGGACCCTGAGGGCAAGGTGCGCAT
>JBIKWV010000994.1:0-2657 GCA_044356135.1 Elainellaceae cyanobacterium | reverse complement strand
CCCTGAAACCCTGACGAAGTCAGGGTTTCAGGGGAAACGGCGCTAAAATTGTATGCCGCGAAACGCTCTCTTAGAGAGCGTTTCGCGGCATTGCAGAAAAAATAGTCAAAAGTCCAGTTGCCTGGAGAAACATACCCGACAAATTTTATCGGGTATGTTTGACGGCGTATTTTCCCCGTGTTACTATCAATCACAATCGGCTGAAAACGCCCTTAGCGCCCAGCCTACTGCGTTGGAACCAAGTTAAGACTAGACCAAGAGACGACCCATGACCCTGGCAACCGAAACCCTGAACGCAACTTACCGCTCTACCGCTGCCACCTTTACTGGCCTCAAGTGCAAGGAATGCGGTGCCGAATACGAAGCAAAAGCGATTCACGTCTGCGAATTCTGCTTTGGCCCGCTGGAGGTCATGTACGACTATAGTGCTCTGAAAAAGCTGGTGACGAGAGAAAGCATTCAGGCAGGGCCAAAGTCCATCTGGCGCTACCGCTCCTTCCTGCCCGTGGCCACCGATGAGCCGATTGACGTGGGAACCGGGATGACGCCGCTGCTGAAGGCCAATCGTCTGGCGCGTCGTCTGGGTCTGAAGAGTCTGTACATCAAAAATGATGCAGTCAACATGCCCACCCTCAGCTTCAAAGATCGGGTGGTCTCTGTGGCGCTGACCCGCGCCCGTGAACTGGGCTTCACAACGGTTTCCTGCGCCAGCACCGGGAATCTGGCAAACTCTACGGCGGCGATCGCAGCCTATGCTGGTCTCGACTGCTGCGTCTTCATCCCCTCCGACCTGGAAGCTGGAAAAGTGCTGGGTACGCTGATCTACGGCCCCACGGTGATGGCCGTCCACGGCAACTACGATCAGGTGAACCGCCTCTGCTCCGAAGTCGCCAACACCCACGGCTGGGGCTTTGTCAACATCAACCTGCGCCCCTACTACTCCGAAGGTTCCAAGACCCTGGGCTATGAAGTGGCTGAACAACTGGGCTGGCAACTGCCTGACCACATCGTCGCCCCCCTCGCCTCCGGTTCCCTCTTTACCAAAATCTACAAAGGCTTCCAGGAATTTATCAATGTTGGTCTGGTGGAAGGCAAAGATGTGCGCTTTAGCGGTGCTCAGGCTGAAGGCTGCTCCCCCATTGCCCAGGCGTACCGCGAAGGCCGCGACTTTATCTCCCCCGTCAAGCCCAACACCATCGCCAAGTCGATCGCCATTGGCAACCCTGCTGACGGTGTGTACGCCGTAGACATTGCCCGCAAGACCAACGGCAACATTGAGTCGGTTACCGATGCCGAGATCGTCGAAGGTATCAAGCTGCTGGCCGAAACCGAAGGTATCTTCACCGAGACCGCAGGCGGCACCACGATCGCCGTTCTCAAGAAGTTGGTGGAAGCGGGCAAGATCAACCCCGACGAGACCACCGTTGCTTATATCACCGGAAACGGTCTGAAGACCCAGGAAGCGGTTCAGGGCTATATCGGCGAACCTCTCACCATCGACCCCAAGCTCGACAGCTTTGAGCGCGCCTGGGAGCGGGCACAGACCCTCGATCGCCTGGAGTGGCAACAGGTGTTGGTGTAATCAATTGGTTATTGATGCCATCCCTGTAAGGGCGCGGCATTCGGCCAGAGGGTCAGGATACGAGCAAACCACCTCATCCGAATGTTGCGCCCCTACGACCGCTTCCCCACAACCCTTTCATTCATTTCGTTCACTTCAAACCGTGATCATGGCAGTTAAAGTTCTCATTCCGACCCCTCTGCAAAAATTCACCCGCGACCAGGCCACTATCGAGTGTGAAGCTGGCAGTATTGATGATCTGCTGGCCTCTCTGGAGAGCCAGTTTCCCGGTATTAAAGATCGCCTGGTGGATGACCAGGGTAACCTGCGCCGTTTCATCAACTTCTACGTCAACAGCGAAGACATCCGATTCCTGGAAGGCCAAAAAACGGTTCTCCAGTCGGGTGATGAAGTCAGCATTGTGCCTGCGGTTGCAGGGGGGTGAGTCTTGATAAGGACGGCCAACGACACCCTTTCGTATTAATGTAGAAAGCAGTCTGGAGCGAATTGCCCTGGACTGCTTTAATCCATCGACTTTTTCCAATGGCGATCCCAAGGAGGAACCGCTGTTCTGGGAACGCCACTTCGGGGATCATGGTTGAACACTCTGCTAAACAATTCTGAGGACTCCATCCAACATGCCAGAAGAAATTACTCCTCCCCCGGCTGGAGAAGAAGCGGCTCCTGCAGAAGCCAAAAAAGCAAAGAAAGCTGACGCTGCTACCGCTGAGAAACCCAAGAAGGAAAAAGCACCAGCCCTGGAGGACAAGCCCTTCGAGGAATTTATCACCCAGCACTTTATTCCCAACCTGACCCAAACCCTGAGCAACGTTGGGGTCACCGACCTGGAGCTGAAACTGGAAAAGAAACCGCTGCCGATTCCAGGCATGGCAGACGTGGGTACGATTTCGCAGGTCGTTGGTGCTTTCCAGAATGGCCAGAAGACCTTTGGTATCGGCTTCGTCAAGGACGATATCCAGGGGCAGAAGGTGTTTTACTGTGCGGATAACGGTGCTCACCCCAGCGCACTGGAATCCTTTATGATCGACGAACGCAGAGTCACCCTCGATCTGATGGTGCTGTACGCGATTCAGCG
>JBIKWV010000993.1:0-2658 GCA_044356135.1 Elainellaceae cyanobacterium | reverse complement strand
ACCAGTTAAGGACAAAGAAGCACGGCCTTGCCGTGTTTCTTTGTCCTTAACTAAGCTGGGAGCGGAACTGGCGGATACTGAGGGTCAGCAAAACGATCGCAATGAGCGCCAGTGACAGAACGTGCTGCCACAGAACCTCTAAGCCAACTCCCTTGAGCAGAAATCCCCGGATAATTGCCACGTAATGCTGGAGCGGATTGATCCAGGCCATATAGCGAAAGAAGGGCGGCATACTCTCGATGGGTGCGATCGACCCGGAGGTCTGGATCAGGGGTAGATTGATAAAAAATGAGGTCAGCACGACCTGTCGCTGGTTCTTCGAGAAGGTAGCCAGCAGAATGCCAATCCCAATGCCAACGCAGATATAAAGGGCGGAGACGACCAGATACATCAGTAGATTGCCACGAAAGGGAAGTTGGAAAATAAATTGCCCCATTCCCAGGGCGAGAAATACGTCGCCCATCAGTAACACGGCCAGAGGTGCGATTTTGGCCAGTAGAATCTCCCACTCCTGGGCGGGCGTCATCAAGAGTTGTTCCAGCGTACCCGTATCTTTTTCGCGGATGACGGTGGAAGCGGAAACCAGAACACTGGTGAGGGTCAGAACGACACCCATCACCCCCGGCACGAAAAACCAACTGCTGATGAGACCTGGGTTGTAGAGAAACGTCACCTGGGGAACAACCAGATTAGGAGTAGGACTGGGGTTGAGCCGCTGGCTGTACTGATTCACAATTTGGGACATATAGCCGCTGGCAATGCCTGCGGTGTTGGCATCGACTCCGTCAATAAAGACCTGTACCTCTGCGGGTTTGCCGCTGCTGAGGTTGCGGTTGAACTCGGGAGGAATCACCAGCCCTGCGGTGAGATCACCCCGTCGGACCCGATCGCCCAACACCTCCTCACTCATCAGAAACGCCTGCGGTGTAAAAATCCGGTTCTCTGTCATGGCCGCCACCAGTTCCCGGCTCTCCTGGCTGCGGGCATCGTCCACCACCCCCAGCTTCAGGAAATGTACTTCTGGACTGAGGGCAAATCCGTAGACCAGAAGCTGGATGGTGGGGGGGAAAATCAGCAGAAAAATTAACTGCTTGTTGCGCAAAATTTGGCTGACTTCCTTAATCGTCAGCGCCCAGAAAGGCGTGTTGAAAAGACGATTCAGCAGCTTTCTCATCGTTCTCGACTGGGCTTGTACCGTCGAGTGTATCGTGCAGGGTTTAAACCGGGAGGTTTCGGAGGTTTTGCTTAAGCTTCTTGGAGGATTCACATCACGCTGCAAATCCTTCGGTCAGTGTTTGAGTCACGAATCCTGCCAGGTTCTCAGCTTCTGTCGGTGCGATCGGTAGGCATCCCTCAATTAACAACATCGCCAGACCATGCACCGCTGACCAGGCGACCAGCGCCAGTTGAAAAGTATCTCCTGATCGCACTGCCCCTGCCTGCTGGCCTGCTCTAATCGCGTTCAGCAACACCTCAAATGCCTGATATCCCACCCGCGCTTCTTTGGGATGGGGACTTTCTTCTTTCTGGAAGCTTCCGAACATGACGCGGTAGTAGGAGGGATGGGCGATCGCAAATTTCACATACCCCACTCCCGTTGCCTGTAATCGTTGCAGCGGATCATCGGAAACCATCTGCTGCTGTTGTCGCATTGAGTCGGTGAGACGGATAAATCCCTCCTCGGCCACCGCCGCCAGAAGCGCTTCTTTGTCAGCGAAATGACGGTAGGGGGCGGAGTGAGAGACACCGACTCGACGGGCCACCTCGCGCAGAGAGAGGTGGCTGATGTCCTGCTCGGCAATCAGGGCGATCGCCCCGTCGATTAGCGCCTGTCGCAGGTCGCCATGATGATAATTCGATTTCTCGGTCATGAGCCTCCTGAAACTGCTCCAATAAAATTTTCTCCTCGGGTGTTTACGTTGTCAACATTCGATACTATCCTGGATGTTGTCGATGTAAACATTTTCCGTCTAAGGAGGTTGCCATGAACACACAATCGATTCAAGACCGCAGCTACGACCTGATCGTGATTGGTTCTGGGATGGGAGGGCTGACGGTCGCCAGTCTGATGGCGCAACTGCGGGGAAAACGGGTGCTAGTGTTGGAGCGGCACTTCAAAGCGGGGGGATTTACCCACGACTTTAAGCGACAGCGATACCACTGGGATGTGGGCATTCACTATATCGGACAGATGAATGAAGGCTCCTCCACACGGCATCTGTTTGACCTGATCACCCGACGAGGCGTGACGTGGAGCAAGATGCCAGAACCCTTTGAAAAGTTCATTTACCCGGATTTTGCATTTGAGCTGTACGGCGACCCGAAACGGTTTCAAACAGATCTGATCCGGCAATTCCCGGCAGAACGGCGAGCCATTCAGCGATATTTTCGAGATTTATTCAGAGCCGCCGCCGCGCTATTTTTGTTGAATCTACGGCTAAACGGAAACTGGCTCCTCCGACTGCTGGCGCAGGTGGGCCAGTGGTGGGCCATGCCCCTGAAATTGACCTCCCAGGAGTACCTCGATCGCCATTTCAATGACCCACAGCTCAAGGCGCTGCTGGTCTCCCAGTGGGGGGACTATGGCCTGCCTCCAGCCCAGAGTCCCTTTGCCGTTCACGCCACAATCGCACTGCACTATTTAAATGGCGCTTACTA
>JBIKWV010000992.1:0-2660 GCA_044356135.1 Elainellaceae cyanobacterium | reverse complement strand
GGGGCAGCCCCAGCGTTTCAGAAAAATCGGCGCGATTTAGTCAAAAGTCCAGTTCTTTAGGGATCTGCTGTTTAATAGAAGCCAAGCTAAAACTCGGCTTTTTTGCAAAGCTCTTACTGGTTCTGTTTGATCCGTAACGTTTCTTTCTTCGTCAAACACATCGCAACGCCCTTCTCATAATAGGCAGCCTCATTGATAAAAATGGGATAAACCGAAGACTCTCCGGTGTAGGCGATCGCCTCTCCCTCAAACGTCAGAAATATCGGATCGCCCGGCTTGAGTTCCCCATAGTCCTTCCCCTGGCGTTCGGGATGAATCATGGCTGCAAGTTCACCCTGTTCGTTTCTGGGAAAGTCGATTGTTGTCGAGTGCTGGTAGAGCGTGACGGTTTCAGGGAGAACTGGGAGTGTGTTCTGGTTGAATTGCTCCAGATAGTCCAGCAGAGCGTGAATTAGCTGTTCCGTCTGCTCAAACAGCGCTGCATTCAGAATGCCCTGAGCAATTGGACCAACCTCAATGGAAAAGCCGCGATCGCAGATGGAATTTAAGAAAGTCGATTCAACATTGGTATCGGTCCAGCGATAAATCCGAACGTCCGGGTTGACGGTGGTGAGATAGGCGGCTAACTGAAGATTGAATTCAGAATGATTCACCAGAATGACGGTAAAACCCATACTGGCGGTTGAGGTATGCAGATCCAGCACAAAATCAGCCGGGGAATGCCCCTGAGAACCGAAGGACTGGTGAATCCATCGAGCGCGATCTGCTTCATAGGCATCCCCCGGCCCTGCTTCCAGCGTTCCTCTGGAAAAGGAGCGATTCAAATCCTGTTCAACGTATCGGCGGGTTGCTGCAAAGGCTCTGGGATTACCGATCAGAGTTTCTGTTGAAACGCTCGATCGTTGGATGAGCGAGGGATTTGCCTCAAATTTCTTAACCAGGTACACTCCGGTGAACTCATTCCCGTGTGTTCCTCCGACAATCAAAACCCGACGAATTCTGTCCATTGCTTCTGATCTCAGATAACGGCAGCGGGAGTAGGCACAAACCGGGCATAGCGCTCCAAATAGAACGCTCTGGAGTTGGCGATCGCTCTCACTGATTCTCTCTGGCTCACCGCTTCACGCCACCGTTGCAGTCGAGGAAATTCCGACAGGGCATGGAAGTTACGGTAGTGTTCCAGGGCAACCCAGCGCTCAAACCAGGGGTAAAAGGTGAGATCCACCAGGCTAATGGCTGCTCCAAACCAGTAGGGATCTTCAGAGGATTGGAGCGCTTCTGTTTCAATGAACTGCAAATGATCCCGTAATTCTTTTGTCGCTTGCGCCTGTGCCTGGGGATCGGGATTGCGCAGCAGTGTACCGTAGGCATTCACCAGGCGAGTATTGGCAAAATCAATCCAGATCCGGGCCAGAGCGCGATCGCCTGGATGAGACGGTAACAGCGGCGGCTGGGGAAACACTTCCTCTAAATATTCGTTGATAATGGCAGATTCCCAAACTCGGTGGTCACCATGCACCAGCGCAGGAACTTTGCCATAGGGCGAAATCTGAGTGAACCCCTCCGGTTTGTTTTGCAAGTCGATCTCAATCAACTCAAACGGAATACCCTTTTCCAGCAGCACCAGACGAGTGCGATGGGCATAGGGACAGACAACAGCGCTATAAATCTTGAGGTCAGTCATGGTGTTCTCCAGATAAATCAGGGAAATGAACTGGTGATTGCTGAAAGTAGAATGCGTTTGAGAGGCGCTGTAGCATCAAAACTTTTTAGTTAAGTACTATAAATCTACCGATATACCGTAATATTGTACAGGAAATCTTACTCCCTCACTCTCAAAAATGACCCAGGCTCTCCCCCACTCGCTCATCCGCGCCACTCGCGTACAGATTTCCAACGGCGATCTCAAAATTGACGCGTACCTGGCCGAACCTGCTGCAACTGGCATTTTTCCAGCCGTGATTGTGATTCAGGAGATCTTTGGAGTCAACTCACACATCCGGGAGGTGGCTGAACGGTTTGCTAGAGAGGGTTACGTGGCGATCGCTCCAGCAATTTATCAGCGCACGGCTCCCGGCTTCGAGGTGGGCTACTCTCAAGAAGATATCCAGTTGGGACGCCTCTACAAAGACAAAACGACTGCACGGGAACTGTTGAGTGACATTCAGGCGGCGATCGCCTATCTCAAATCGTTGTCCAACGTAAAAGCAGACGCTATCGGCAGTATTGGATTTTGCTTCGGAGGACACATCGTTTATCTGGCAGCCACATTACCTGAAATCAAAGCAACCGCCTCTTTTTACGGTGGTGGTATTACCAACTCCACACCCGGAGGTGGTGAGCCAACGATCGCCCGTACCGCTGACATTAAAGGAACACTGTATGCTTTCTTTGGCACGCAAGATCCACTGATTTCACAGGAGAAAACGGAGCAAATTGAAGCGGAGTTGACGAAGCATAACATCCCTCATCAGGTATTTCGATACCCTGCCGACCACGGATTTTTCTGCAATCACCGGGGTAGCTACAATTCAGACGCCGCTAATGACGCATGGAAAAAAGTGCTGCAATTGTTTGAAGAAACCCTTAGGATCGTAGAGTAAATAAAACTTAATTGTTTGTGAGAGAGGGGGGGGGGGGGGGGGGGGGGGGGGGCGGCC
>JBIKWV010000991.1:0-2661 GCA_044356135.1 Elainellaceae cyanobacterium | reverse complement strand
GATCACTACAGCAGGCCACTTAAGCAGCGGTTTGCTCCATTTCCGGCGAATATCGCCCCAGCGCCGCAGCACTATTTACCTCTGCCCGATGGTAGAGCACCTTCTGCGCCTGGGACACGTTCTCATCCTTGCCCATCCAGGTCTGCATTGCGGCCTGCTGTAGAGCACGTCCATAGGAGAAGGTGAGTCGCCAGGGAAGCTTGCCCGCAAATAGGGCGTTCATCGTACTCAGGTGCAGCGTGGCGTCTTCGTCGCTCTGGCCTCCCGACAAAAAGGCGCAGCCGGGAACCGAGGCAGGAACGCAATCAAGCAGACATTTCACCGTTGCATTGGCGACCATTTCGGGGCTGGATTTCTGAGACGCATCCTGCCCCTGAATCACCATACTGGGCTTCAGCACCATCTGGCCCAGGTCAATGCCGTAGCGGTGCAGCTCGTAGAACACGGTCTTCAGCACTTCCTCGTGAACTTCAAAGCTGCGCTTCAGGGAATGACTGCCATCCATCAACACCTCCGGCTCCACAATCGGAACCAGTCCACCTTCCTGACATAGCCCTGCATAACGGGCTAAAGCATGGGCATTTGCCTCAATACAGCGGCGGGAGGGAATGCCGTCGCTGATGGTGATCACTGCCCGCCATTTGGCAAACCGGGCACCCATGTTGTAGTACTCCGAGATGCGATCGCGCAGTCCATCCAGCCCTTCGGTCACCAGTTCGCCCGGAGATTTGGGGAGTGGCTTTGCGCCTGCGTCTAGTTTGATACCGGGAATCATGCCCTTATCGAGCAGTACCTGGGCAAACGGTGTGCCGTCTTTCGTACCCTGCCGAATCGTTTCGTCAAACAGAATTACCCCGCTGAAGAACTTTTCAATGCCGGGAGCCGTAAACAGCATCTCCCGGTAGGCGCGGCGCATCTCGTCTGTGGTGGGAATTCCCAGCTTCTGAAACCGCTTGTTTGCCGTACCAAAGCTCTCATCCGCTGCCAGAATCCCTTTCCCTTCGGCAACCATCGCCTTCGCCGTTGCTTTCAGTTCCTGGTCAAACATAGGTTGAACTCCGATATGTTTTGCTTCTAGACCATCGAAAACCCTTCACAGGCCGTCGAATCAGAGAAAAATCTCTGCCTGTGAAGGAACAAAGCCCATTTTAGAAATCTTGCGGAAAGAGGAAATCCCTCCAGGGGCTACTCAAGCGATGGAGTTGACGGTGTGATTGCGAAGTTTGAGTCAGATTTTGCGATCGCCCAAAAACAAAGCTATAATGTGGGTTGACTATTACGGGATGTAGCGCAGCTTGGTAGCGCGCCTGCTTTGGGAGCAGGATGCCGCAGGTTCAAATCCTGTCATCCCGATTGATTTACAGCTCCAGTCTTCTCGCCAAATTAGCGTGGAGAATCCACGGGGTTTGATGAGTGAGATTTGCGTCTGACGCAGCAAGCCAGTCCTCGCGGGCTTTGTCTGCCAAACGTTGAGCCAATGTGTTTTGGGTCAGCTTAACGATCGTTGCTCTAAGCAGTTCTTCAAAGAAGCGTTTCAAAACACTTCTTCGTAGTTCCAGGAGTTGCTGATTGGTGGCGATGCCTGCAGCTTTATAAGCATCCAGTACGCTAAAGCGATTGTCCCCGTCATAATCCACAGGGTTTGCCACCTGAGACATGAAGTGCATGATGAAGAAATTCGCGTTCCACTGGAGCTGGCAGGCAAACTGATTGACCACCTCAACGCTGGATAAGTCAACGGCAATACTCAGGCTGGAAGTGAGATCCGCTGCACCAATCAGGCAAACTTCGGGTGGCAGGACGCTACCAGACGCGTCAATTCGCTTTGCTTCCAGGAAGTTAAATGTGCCTGCAAAGCACTGGCCTAGAACGACCAGTGATGCTTCGAGACCTTGAATACTTTTGATAAGCTCCAGCAGTTTGTAGGGCTGAATGTCAGGTAAAGCAGAAATACCGTTGACTTTGCCGTGACCTGTCACCACCAGCACAAGTTTGCGTGGAGCTTTGGCGGTCAGAACGGTTGATAGCTCCTGCGTTGGATAAATTTCTACTGCATCAGGAAATCCGTAGGCAGGGAGAAAATTCACTCTGCTGGGTTGATCAACGAACAGGAGGATGTTTTTCTCCGGCAACTGACGGTGCTGTAGGCACGCCACTCCGAAGGAAATATCGCTTAAAAATCGGTCTTCATCGGAACCGCTCAGGAACGCCCAGACGGTATCTGTTTCTAGAAGTTTCAAAGCTTGCTGAAGTTTGGCACGACTGCGGCAACATCGACATCATCGATCACGATCTTTTCGTGAATGTCAAACTGGGTTGGTTCGCTGACCTCGACAGGTTCTCCGTCATCCTTCAAGAAGAAAAGCTCTGTCTCACCCGTTCGTAGCACATAGGAGATATCGGGAACAGCTTTGGCTTCAATTCGATAGAGGGTATACTGGCCCATGCCAATCAAGTTCAACACCTCATCCGAAAGCTTATTGAGGTGGCTCTTTGTCACAGAGGCGGTCGTAATCATCGCTTCTCACTCTACTTTTCAAGCAGATTTCCAAACAGCAACAAAGGCTTCGAAGACTTTTCCGGCAAGGGACTACTTGCACTGACCAGATTTTGATTTTAACTTAGAAAAACTGGTAAGGGGTAGAGTTTGTGATAAAACCC
>JBIKWV010000445.1:0-4746 GCA_044356135.1 Elainellaceae cyanobacterium | reverse complement strand
CTCTGTACACCCCCACCTCAGCGGGGGCGGGGCCCACGGCCCCCCGCCACTGCTTAGTTGGGGTTTTGATTACATTCGTTCCAGCACTGGAATTCCCAAGAGTCCCAGCCCCAAATGAATTGTCCGTGCGGTCAGGTCGCACAGCACCAGGCGAGACGTGCGCACAGGTTCCTCTGCCTTGAGCACCGGACAGTTCTCAAAGAACTGGTTAAACTTCTGGCTCAGTTCAAACAGGTATTGGCACAGGCGATTGGGGAACAGGTCCTTTTCTACCTCGCTGATAATCGTATCGAACTGGAGCAGGTACTTCGCCAGCGCAAACTCCGTCTCTTCCTGCAACATCACGGGCACATTTGCCCCCAGATTCTCAAAGTCAATACCGCCCTTGCGCCCGATCCCCTGCACCCGCACATAGGCATACAGCAGATAGGGAGCGGTATTTCCCTGGAGCGACAGCATCCTGTCATAGCTAAAAATGTAATTACTGGTGCGGTTCTGGCTCAGGTCGGCGTACTTCACCGCACTGATACCCACCACCCGCGAGACATGCTCGATGAAGGCCTCCGACTCCTGACGACCTTCCTCTTGCAGGCGCTTCTCCAGGTCGGCGCGGGCACGGGTGACGGCCTCATCCAGCAAGTCCTTCAGCCGCACCGTATCCCCCGATCGCGTCTTAAACTTCTTGCCGTCTTCTCCCTGCACCAGGCCAAAGGGAACGTGGATCAGTTCCACGGTGTCAGGAATCCATCCTGCCTTGCGAGCCACCTGCCACACCTGAGCGAAGTGATTGGCCTGCCCCGCATCCGTGATGTAAATGATGCGATCGGCCTGTTCATGCCCAATCCGCTGACGTACTGCCGCCAGGTCGGTGGTCGCGTAGTTAAAGCCACCGTCCGACTTCTGGATGATCAGCGGTAGGGGATTGCCCTCCTTGTTGGTAAAGCCGTCCAGGAAGACGACCTTTGCGCCCTGGTCTTCCACCAGCAGTCCTGCTGTTTCCAGGTCTTTCACCACATCCGGCAGCAGTGGATTGTAGAAAGATTCGCCCCGCTCCATCACTCGAACATCCAGCAGGTCATAGATCTCCTGAAAATAATGGCGCGACTGTTCGCACAGCAGTTGCCACGCTTTCAAGGTGTCTGGTTCTCCTGACTGGAGGCGCACCACCTCCAACCGGGAGGTCTCCCGGAATTCATCTTCTTCATCAAACCGCTGCTTGGCTTCCTTATAAAAAGAGGTGAGATCGCCCAGCGCCAACGCATTGGCCGTTGTCAGCGCATCGGGATACGCCTGCCGCAGGTGAGTGATCAGCATGCCAAACTGCGTCCCCCAGTCGCCCACATGGTTGAGCCGCAGCACATCGTGACCGACAAACTCCAGCACGTGGGCGATCGCATCCCCAATAATGGTCGATCGCAGATGCCCCACGTGCATCTCTTTTGCGGTGTTGGGACTGGAGAAATCCACAATTACCCGTTGCGGATGTTTGACCGGAGGAATGCCCAGACGGTCATCCGCCTGCATCTGCCGTAGCTGGTCTTCCAAGTAGGTGGTCTTCAGCGACAGGTTAATAAACCCCGGTCCTGCCACTGTCGGCGCTTCGCACAGATCGTCTACCTCTAACGTCTGCACAATCTGATCGGCGATCGCCCTGGGAGCCTGACCCAGCCGTTTGGCCAGCGACATCGCCACGTTTGCCTGGAAGTCTCCAAATTTCGGATTGCTGGCGGGCACCAGAATCGGATCGGTTCCTGCCAGGTCTGCCCCGAAAGCATTCACCAGTGCCTGGTCGAAGCGGGTTTTGAGAAGCGCGATCGTAGAGTTCATCAGGTGAAACGGGTGCGATGGAATATCAATCTGCTGCTTTTGAGATTGGAACCCTCGTTCTGTGGGAGTTCCAATCTCAAAAGTAACAGCATCATTATAGACGTTGGGGTGGGCGAGACTGTGACCGGGCAGTGATGAGGGTCAGAGTCTGTACGACAGGCAAGATGCCTGCTCTACGGACGATGACTCTATGCTTTTTCAGGTTTTCCCCCGCTCTGCCTTATCCGCATCTCTGATTGCAATTGCTTGATGCGGCGCGGATCGATATCCTTGCGCCAAACAACGCGATGCCCCTTCAACTCGGCGCAGCGCTCCTCCAGGCGCTTTTCCCATCCCCGGCGATCGAATACTGCACCCAAATCATCCAGCAAGCCCCAATTCGTCTCCTGACGAGTCAACGTGGCGAACTTCTCGTACAGCGGGTAGTCAGCGGTCACCATCAAATTCTTCTGGTGCAGTAGGGGAGGGTTGTCGTCGGGGTCGTAGTCCCGATAGTGGACGTGCAAATCTCGCAGGTCAATCTGCATACTGGTGTGGAGTGCAGGATGCGGGTCGGTATCGAAGTCTGGGTAGAACAGATAGGTAATTCTGGGTTTGCGGAAGTGAAATTTAACCACGTTTGCCTCCTGGGGGCGACCAATTGTGCGGGAGGCGCAGCCCTCGTAGAGCCGCAGTAGGGGATCGAGCGCTTCGATCGCCGTCACATGCACCCAGAGCGAATGGGGGCGTTGCTGCCCGACTGCACTGCTTTTGCAGCGTTCCTCAATCATCTCCAAATTGCCCAGGCTCATCAGCATCAGGTCTGCGGCGGCGCAGGCTTGCTGGTAGCCGCCAAAGAGACTCTTGATATCAGTTTGAACCACGGGGGATAAATCCCGCAGTTTGGGCCGACGACCAAAGTGGCTGAGGGCAAGGTAGACCAGCAGGTCTTGACGACGGCGATCGCTAATCGCATCCCATTCCTGGGGATTGGTGGCCTGTAGAACGATTTGAAAAGCGCGGCGCAGGCTGCCAAACTCTCCGTTGAGCGCCTCGGTTTCTGGGAGTTCCTCTAGTGTTGGCAGTCGTCCCCGCTCCGTGAAGAAATCCATCAATGGAGTCAGCAGTTCTTTGTAATCCTCGAACCGTTTGTTACTGAGCTGAACCTTGGGCACGCTAACCCGCGATCGAAATCGGGACGCACGAAAACTCTGGGCCTGCGCCTCATCTCGAAACACGAAGTAGATGCCCAGCCCTGCCGGAACTGCATCGACCCCCAGCACCTGATCGATGTAAATCTTCAGTTCTTCCTGGTCGTAGTACTTCTGAAACGTATTGCGGCTTGTAATGATGCCATCCCCATAGGCAATCTGGCTGTTGCCCTGGGCGATCAACACCTGAGCGGCCACGATCAACACCTGTCGGGTGAGATCCCAGGCTTTGATCAATGCCTCGCGGCGTTCTGCCTGAGATTCGATCACGTTAATCACGTAGCCCAGGTTCACCACATCTGCATGGGCGATCGCTCCATCGGGGCGATAATACGGGTCCCACCCTGCACTTGAATAGCCCAACTTGCCTACCCGTTCGATGTCTCCGCCCTGCCCACAGCCGTAATCAAAAAAGCTGGTAGAGACGTTGAGCACACCTGACTCCAGGGCGAGGCGCACGGGTTTGGAGAAGTCGTTGCGGCTGATAGCCGCTTTGTGGCGATCGATCCTGATCTGGGTGGATGGCGGGTTCCTCGATCCAGGAGAATGCGGCACCAGCGTGTGCCCCTGAAGCGCAACTTTGAACTGGGCCAACCGTTCTTCCCACCCCAGACGCGTTCCAATCATCCTGGAATTGTCTAATAGCCCCAGTGCCTCCTCCTGACGGGTGAGCGCCACAAACTGGAGGTAATGGGGGTAGTCGGCAGTCACGAAGGTTTCCTTGCGGTGCAGGATAAAGGGATTGGCGCTGTCGCTGTAGTCTCGCTGGGTCACTTCTCCGGTTTGCACATTCACCTGAACGCTGGATTGCAGAGCGGGATGGGGGTCTGTGTCAAAGTCGGGGTAGAACAGGTAGGAAAGGCTGGGCTTTGAGGTGCTGAATTTCACCAGAGTAAATGGCCTGCTCAGAGCAGCAACCTGACGGGCGCGATGCTCGTAGTCCTGAAGCAGGGGATCGAGGGCAGCGATCGCCTGGACATGTACGTAGAGTGCCTCTGGGAGCCGCTTTCCTACTCGGCTTTGCTGGCAGAGGCGGGCGATCGGAGCAAAGTTTTCGAGGCTGCTAACCATGCCGCGAGAAATTCAGGTTTGTATTGATTAAGTCAGTGGGCGTGGGAAAAGTCGAAACCCAAGAAGCTGTTCCGCCCGCGCAGCGGGCGGAACAGCTTCTTGGGTTTCAAGCTTAATCGCGCCTGCCTACTTAGCTTTCGATTTTTAAGAATTAGCGATAATAAAGTATCGAGTTCCAGGCATTGCCCATGACCCCTGAAGTGCTGGACACAGAGGAAATCATCACTGAGCTGGACATCAGCCATCTGGTCATTGAGGACGATACCCCAGTGGACAATTTTCAATCGGCTCAACAGCAGCGCTTGCTGGTCGATCCCCTTTACAGTGCGAAACCGATTCCACTGCCGTTGATTGCGGAGGCAAACGTCGGACTGTTCTACAAGCTGAAGGGTGACCCGATCGTCCCTGATATGCTGCTGAGTCTGGGGGTACAGCGATCGCAAGATTA
This sequence comes from Elainellaceae cyanobacterium, assembly GCA_044356135.1. GTDB lineage: Bacteria > Cyanobacteriota > Cyanobacteriia > Elainellales > Elainellaceae > CAZVXA01. Next base: position 210 of record JBIKWV010000445.1, on the reverse strand, counting down.
CTCAGAAAAGCGCGATCGCTCCTACTTTGTCTGGGAGTTTGGCAAAGTACCGGAGGTTTGCGTTGAGATCGTCTCCAATCAGGAAGGCGATGAACTGGTGGTCAGCAGCAAATCGCAGCAAAAAAAGAAAACGAGCAGCAAAAAGGATATCTACACCCAAATCGGCGTTCCATACTATGTTGTCTTCGACCCATTGAGGCAGATCCAGGG
>JBIKWV010001055.1:0-2664 GCA_044356135.1 Elainellaceae cyanobacterium | reverse complement strand
AAAATTCTATCTTGAACAAACAAGATCACACAATTTTTCTGCAATCTTTCTTGTATGTTCAATATTGCCAGCAAGCCCCATCCTTTCAATTTCAATCCAGCATAAGTGATGTAGTATTTCTTCACTATTCTTACCAGCATTTAACATACTAACTAAAGCTGGAATATAACCATCATATTCATCCTGAGCCTCTTCTATAGAGTTTATTCCTATTGGATCCCACTCTTTTAAAAGAACGTATTTAACTTTCTCATGTAAAAATTTACTTTCATTTAAATTTTTCATTTTGGAGCTCCTGGAATTACCGTAACAACGCGACCATTTTCAGAATTGGTAATAACGCGCAAATTATTAATAGGATCATAATAGCCAGTGGTTCCGCTGCCAGTTGAATATACTGTCCCAGTGTTAATTGTATTTTGCACAGCAGAAGGGGGAACACCGCGACCCTGCATTTGATCTAAGACATGCCCAGAATAAGCAACACCATTAATTACTGCAGGTTTATTAGTTCCAGGAGTAACATTAATTGGACTTCCACTCTTTCCAACAGGAGCACTTGCAGGAGATCCTTTCACTCCATCTCCTTCTACTGCATTAGAAGATTTTTTCCCACCCACTGCACTCCCAATCCCACTAGCCACCGTAGGATCAGATAAAATCCCCACCAACATCAAAGCCGCTGCATCCGACAATCCAAATTTCTTTTTCATATCTTCCGCAAAAACATCTGCTGTTACTTTTAATTGATTGTTCGCTGCAAAATATTCAGGTGCAATATTAATTAAAGAGGCTTGATTCGTTTTACTAGAAATCTCTTTCAAAGTACCTAAACATGCTTGATCACCTGATGGACAGAATTTATATGTATCTTTTTCAGTAGTAAACAACCCTGCAAAACCACCCACTTGCTCCGTAGGATATACGAATCCATCTACCAATGATTTGCATGATTCTGCTGTCGTACATTGTTTAAGTAATGCATCTTGCGCATTCGATAGCCCTCTCATATCAGACAGAACTTTATCCTTACAGCTTTGATCCTTACATTGTGCGTAACGATTTTTAAATTGATCTAATTGATTATGCTTTAAGAAATTGTTTTCCGTTTCATTCAATCCCGTCACCGCACCTGCTGTACCACCCGTGACCGCACCCACCGCCGTACCTGCCGCAAGAACCAGCGCATTTTTAACAGGTTGCGGCACATCCAGATTATTAATTTGTTCCGCAATAACCGGTACGCTAAGAGACGCAGCACCTGCTCCAATCGCTCCTCCAAGATTCCCCGTTAACCCACCTACCACAGCATGCAAGGCTGCCCTCGATGTTCCACCTTCTGACCAGGTCTGAGCTTCATCAATTAACTCCTGTTTCTTAACCGGATCACTTTCCTTAGTCGCTTGATCTAATAAATCACGTTGATGATTTCCTGCATAAGTCCCCACCGCATTTGCCGCCGCTGAACCAAACGCTTTCGTAATCGTGACTTGTCCATCTATGTTTTTCTGAACCGATTGTGCATCAAATATTTTATTGATTCCTGTTTGGGCATCGTTTGCTCTTACACTCGTAGTCCCCGCAATTCCACTAATACCCGATTGCGTCACACTATTGGCATTCCCACTTTCGCTCCCGATACCCGCTCCCGCACTGGTTATCCCAGATTGCGGCCCACCACCCAAACTCACCCCCACTGCATTGGCACTATACTCCGCACGATTTTGTATATCACTCGTCGTTAATGCAGCCGTGGTAAAAGTATTCTTACTTCCTGTGACAGCCGCGTCTGTGCTGGCAATCACGCCTCCCTTAAGATCGGTATTGCCGGTTACGTTGACTTGAAAGCCACCATCTTGTGTTTTAATGCCAGATTGTTCTTCCACACTCGCGTAGGTACTTGTGATGTTGCTCTTCGATGCACTAAAGCTCGCCGAACCTGTCCCCGCACCAATCGGAATCGTCACACCCGCACTCATGCTTTTTTGTTGGCTCTTATAGTCGCTAGTATCTTGCAAACTTTCAATGTTTAAATTGTTCCCTACATTCGCAACGACCTGCGTTCCTGTTACTACGGCGCCTTTCAATGTCGTATCATTTCCCGACGTTAAATTTACTTGGTTCCCAGCATCCACGTGCGCATTCGTGTTAATCACATCATTCCCATCCGAATTACCGCGTGCTTGACTCACACTTGCACTCACAGAAAAACCTGTTTTTGCGCCTAATGAAATTCCAAGCCCGATACTTGAACTGCTACTGCTGTTTGTGCTGTTTTGACTTGCGCTGCCTTGGGCTGCTTCTAATGAAATATCTTTTGCCGCCGCCAAATTAACATTGTTGCCTGCGGTGAGGTTACTCCCGGTTACAGCGATATTATTCGTTGTCGCAGTGATGTTGACATTGTTTCCTGCTGCAACCATGCTACCTACTGTGGTACTGGCCGTTTGGTCTAATTTATTTTCACTCTTACTACTTCCAATGCTAACACTCACCCCAATTGATGATGCTTTTTCTGGATCAACGTTCCCATCTTTACCTAACATACTGTTATATAAAGAAGCACCTTGTAATGCAAGTGTACCTGCTGCTAACACTTTCATGCGTGTATCTTTTACATTCTCGGCCGCTTTAATCACTTGGTTGGCACTTTGTGCGGTATCA
>JBIKWV010000990.1:0-2669 GCA_044356135.1 Elainellaceae cyanobacterium | reverse complement strand
CCAAACCTACTTTACCACCTCTCCGTTGGGGGGGGGGGGGGCGCCCCCGCCCCCCCCCCCCCCCACCCCCAAAACTGAGCTGCACCCGGGGGCGCTTAAAGGCAATCAATCCGGCTTACTGGAGGCCGTAAAGACTCACTTTCAAGCCGAATCGACAGTGCAATCGATCAAAGCCCTATTTAGAATGAAATAGCCCTGATTCAGACATATCTCGCTTGGCATAATGAACCCGGAACCCTTTGGGACAAGCGATCTCAACGCAAGCGCTATGCCCACATACTGATGTTGCGTTGCAATTCACCAATGGGTTAACACGTTTGTTCTCATACAACCTGCGGAAAGTCCGGATACGCCGCGAGTCTAACATGCAGTTGCCCCTGCTCCACGAGGCTGATTTTGATCAGTGTATGTTTTTTGTGAGACACTAGCTCAAGTTTTGCCAAACCTGGGCCGGACTTAAGGGGGATGCTGCACAATGAAAATATGGATGCTCAGCCAACCAGCCATGTTTGGGGCACCCCGACTATCCTCCCTGCCTGAGGTGACCGACGGGAAACACCTTTTCGAAAATTTTGGGGTTCTAGGGTGAGATCTCCAGAAGGATGATGTTGATCGACCCAAAGAAATGCTGTGATGTGGGCGATGACCACCTGACACCTGATACCCTGTTTTCCTCCCCCAAACCGACCTCTCGCTTTACCATCAGACCTTGCTGCCTACTTTACTGTCTCTTCCCAATTCTCCTGCTGCATCCGCCCTTGTACCCGAAACATGGTGCTTTAGTCTCGACTGGCTGCCACCTGCGGCCTATCTGGTCGGGGGAAGCGTGCGGGATGCACTTCTGGGCAGACAGGCAGACTATCTAGATCTGGATTTTGTGTTGCCAGAGCGGGTGGTGGATACGGCGAAGGCGATCGCTAACCACTATCGGGCGGGGTTTGTGTTGTTGGACGTGAAGCATCAGATCGCGCGGGTCGTATTTGATCGGGCAACGGTGGATTTTGCGCTTCAAGTAGGGCCGACGCTGGAGACCGATCTGGAACGGCGTGACTTTACGGTGAATGCGATCGCCTACAATCCCCATACCCAATCGTTGATCGACCCGCTGGGGGGATATCGGGATCTCCAGGCCAAACGCATTCGCATGATTGCCCCTGAAAACCTGAAGGAAGATCCACTGCGCCTCTTGAGGGCCTATCGGCAGGCGGCACAGCTTGGTTTTACGGTGGAGCAAGAGACCCAGGTAACCATTCGACAGTTTGCTGAGCTGCTGTCGGAGATCGCGCCTGAGCGGGTTCAGTCCGAATTGAATTATCTGCTCAGTACTTCAGAGGGTACTCCATTTCTGATGATGGCATGGGAAGACGGGTTACTGACCCACTGGTTACCCGGCGCAACTGGAGAAGGCATGGCACAGATTGCGCAGTTAGATGCAGCGGCGATCGCGCTCAACCAGCGATGGCCGGAATTGGGCGATGCGCTCTCAGGCTGGATGAAGGGCCACCCCCGGCACACAGGGTTGGGCCGCACCTGGCTGAAAATTGCCAAAATGGCCAGTCTGGTGGACAACAATTTGACGATGGCGGAACAGCAACTCTGGCGGTTGAAGTACAGTCGGGTTGAGGTGCAGTCCGTTCTGACGGTGCTGCGAGAACTACCAGAACTGATGGAAATCGTTTATTCGCAGGGGTCTCGACGCCAGCAATATGAGTTGTTTCGGTCGGTAGGGGCGACGTTCCCGGCACTGGTTGCTCTGGCGGTGGCAAAGGGGATGACGTTGGAGGCGATCGCTCCACTGATCAACCGTTTCCTAACTCCCGGTGATCCCGTTGCCCATCCGGTTCCATTACTGACGGGCAATCATCTAATGCAGGCACTTCATTTGACGGCCAGTCCCAAAATTGGGCAACTGCTGTCGGAGATTCAACTGGCTCAAGCAGAAGGCAAGGTTTCCAATGCGGAGGAGGCGTTGGCGTTCGCACGGCAGTTGCAGCAGTGGGGGGAGGTTGGGGGCGATTTTTAATTGCACCGTGGGCAATCACTGTGTTAGCATATACCCTTTGCATAGATACCCATCCTCCACATCCAGGGCAGGGTTCCACCAACATTCGTCGATAACTATTACCAACGAGGTTCAGAATGGCTAAACGCCGCAATCAGAAGAAAGAAAAGGCACTCCGCAATCTGGCATATGCACGCAAGTTCCGGAAACGTACCAACACAGGCCGCATGGGTGGTAGAGGCAGACGCACGGGCGGCGGTGCAGCGGAGGACGACATGGAGCAGGATAACCGCAGCAGCGCTGAGGAACCCGCAGAATAATTTGTAGCGATACCAGCGATATAATTGATTTGCGAATGATTGGCTAACTTGTTCCATTCGCGATCGCATCCGGTGCTCTACCCTCGAACTTGCCCCTCGTTCTCACAGGCAGTTTCGGGGGTTGTTGCATTTCTGGGAACAATCTCCCTTGACGCTTTGCATCTTTTTCCTATTGACTTTAGATACCGAACTGCGGAGAGTAGTTTCTAATCGATATAGCGCTTCGCACTGAGATAGAGCCAAAGTTTTTGTTGAGAGCTGCGCGGAGCGCAGCTCTCAACAAAAACTTTGTACCTCACACACTTGCAAAGTGCTGTATATGGCGCTTCGCGCTCCAGCAAACCACA
>JBIKWV010000989.1:0-2670 GCA_044356135.1 Elainellaceae cyanobacterium | reverse complement strand
AGATGAACGCAGATTTTCGTCTCCTACCCATCCACCCATCCACCCATCCACCCATCCACCCTTCCACCCATCCACCCATGCTCCCCCTCCCCTCAAACCTCGACCCTCAACGCCTCCCCCATCACGTCGCTATCATCATGGACGGCAATGGCCGCTGGGCAAACCAGCGCGGTTTACCCCGGATTGTCGGCCATCGCCAGGGCGCTCGCACACTGAAGGCGCTGCTCCGCTGCTGCAAAGACTGGGGAATTCAGGCGCTCACCGCCTACGCATTCTCAACAGAGAACTGGGGGCGGCCGATTGAAGAAGTCAATTTTTTGATGAACCTGTTTGAGCGATTGCTGCGGCAGGAGTTGGCAGAGATGAATCGAGAAGGTGTCCGCATTTCGTTTATCGGCGATCTGTCAGTGTTACCTGCTTCTCTGCGCCAGGAGATGGAATCCGCAATGGATCAAACAAAGCACAACCAGGCAATTCAGTTCAATATCGCCGTGAATTATGGAAGCCGCACCGAGCTGCTGCACGCGGTTCGCGGCATTGTCCGGCAGGCGCAAGCTGGAGACATTTCGGTAGAAGATGTGAGTGAGGCTCTGGTTAACCAGCACCTTTACACCGCACACGCTCCAGATCCAGATTTATTGATTCGCACCAGTGGCGAGATGCGGTTGAGTAATTATCTCCTGTGGCAACTGGCCTATACCGAACTCTATTTCACAGACATTCTTTGGCCAGATTTTGATACTCAGGCGTTTTACCAGGCGTTGCTGGCCTATCAGGGGCGCGATCGCCGCTTTGGCACACTTGCTACCCCTCGCTCTGCATAACTATCAGGGGCATGAAGAGACGGTTTTATTTTTCTGGAGTTTTGACTATTTCCCTTATAGCCGCGAAATGCTCTCTGAGAGAGCGTTTCGCGGCGAACTTAATTCTAGCGCCGATTTAGTCAAAAGTTCAGTAATAGAGTAGTGAGAGTTTTGCGGGTTAATAGCGTCCCAGTTTTAGTCTGGCGCGGCGGCGGCGCGCCAGACTAAAACTGGGACGCTATTTTGTTGCCAGCCCCTAAGCGTTCACGCGATAAAAATCAGGCGTTCTACCGCTATAATATCTACCCCAGTAACCATCGTGTGAATTGAGATTCTGCGCTCCAGCACGCCCCCAGCGATTCTGGAAGTTGTAGAGAACAGGTCTTCACGATCGCCCCCAGAGGAGTAGCCGTGCAAAAGAAATTATTGGTCATCGGTGACATTAAGCTGTTGGAGCAGGCATTGACCCATCGCTCCTACGTCAACGAAAATCCCGGCGCAACGCACAACGAGCGACTGGAATTTTTAGGAGATGCTTTGCTGACCTTTCTCAGCGCCGATTACCTCTACCGCCGATATCCCGACATTGAAGAAGACGAGCTGACCCGGTGGCGATCGTTTCTGGTGGATGAGAAACAGCTTGCGAATTACGCATTGATCATTGGTCTGGACACAAAAATGCGACTGGGAATGGGCGCAATTCGGGATGGCGGATTTACCAATCCCCGTTTGCAGAGCTGCACCTTTGAGGCGTTGGTAGGTGCCTATTACATCGATCGCAGTCGTGACATGGAAGCGGTGCGGCCCGTGGTCGAAAGTTTCTTTGATGCCGTCATGCCCGATGTCAAAGAACCCCGCTCCAATGTGGATTCTAAAAACCAGTTTCAGGAATGGGTGCAGCACAAAATTGGGGGCGGGGCACAGCCAGAGTATGTCACCAAGCGATCGGGCGGAGCAGAACACGCACCTAAATATCGATCGCAGGTATACGTAAATGGTCAGTTGTATGGCGAGGGCAAAGGGACAGGAAAAAAGGACGCTGAGAAATGGGCCGCAGAGGATGCACTATCTAAATTAAGGGACAACCATTTGCTGTAAAAGAGCATCAGTTCGACGGAAGCGCAAAAGGTTGCCTAGCGCGACGCGGTAGGCAACCTTTTGCGCGATTTGAGCCGCGAAAGCGCAGATCAAATCGCGTCCTCGAATTCCTGGATAGGCGTTAAGCAACCACAAAATTTGCGAGCGTCAACGCACTGGGCGCAACACCTTGCAGCGTTGCAACGTTAACAAAGGTCTGGCCAGAACCCGTACCATCTGCATCAATCATGATGCGGGTACTGGTGCCAATCCGTTCCATCTTAAACAGGCTCTTCAACTGCTGCGGATCGGTCGCACTGGCAAAGTTGGGCTGGGTAAAGATTGGACGCAAGTCAATCAGATCCTGCTGCACATTAAAGTCCTTAATCAAGTCGCCGCCTTCCTTCAGGCTGCCATAGCGGAAGGTATCTTTCCCCGCACCGCCAGCCATCATATCCCGGCCCTGGCCACCCTGCAGAATGTCGTCACCTGCTCCACCAAGCAGTTGATCGTTGCCAGCACCGCCTTCCAGCAGGTCATCTCCTAATCCACCATTCAAATGGTCATTGCCAACACCACCACTCAGTTTGTCATTGCCTGCATCACCAAATAGCCAATCATTGCCGATACCACCATCCAGTGTGTCGTTTCCGGCTCCGCCCATGAGACGATTGTTGCGGCGATCGCCCACCAGTTTATCGTTGCGCAGGGTTCCTACCAGTTTCTCTTCAGCACCCCGAATTCGACGCATGATTCCCGGTCTACCGGAATTGAAAACGATAGGAGGGGG
>JBIKWV010000988.1:0-2671 GCA_044356135.1 Elainellaceae cyanobacterium | reverse complement strand
GCTGACTGCGTCAGCGTTTTGGAGAAAATCGGCGCAATTTAGTCAAACGTCCAGTTAGGCAATTCCCGGTAAATCATCATCTCATTTTGAGTGAGAGGGCAGCTTCGCCGCCCTCTCACTCAAAATGGGACAGTTTTATTTTTGGAAGTCCCTTACCTCGGCAACATTCTAGGAGATGTCTGCAAAAGAAGTTACCTGTTGTGTGGGCGGTTCCACCCACACAACACAGGTCATTTCCTTGCTGGCGATCCCCTTAGAAGCCCCTCGCTGCGCTCTTTACCTGGACTGCACGAAGGTCATAGCGATCGAGGTTCATCACCTTGTCCCACGCCGCCACAAAGTCATTCACAAACTTCTGCTGCGAGTCCACACTCCCGTAAACTTCCGCCAGGGCACGGAGTTGAGAGTTTGAGCCGAAGATGAGATCAACACGAGTTGCAGTCCACTGGAGGTCGCCTGTTTTGCGATCGCTCCCTTCGAACTCATATTCATCTTCAGAAGTCGCCTTCCAGGTCGTGCCCAGGTCAAGCAGCGTCACGAAAAAGTCATTGGTCAACGTCTCTGGCCGATGGGTAAAGACACCGTGCTTCGACCCTCCGAAGCTCGCGCCCAGGACGCGCAAGCCGCCCAGCAGTACCGTCATCTGCGGGGCAGACAGGCTCAGCAGTTGTGCCCGATCGACCAGCAGTTCCTCAAGCGATTCGCTGTGTCTGCCGCTGGTGTAGTTGCGGAACCCATCCGCCATCGGCTCCAGCACGGCGAAAGACTCAACATCCGTTTTCTCTTGCAATGCATCCGTGCGTCCCGGCTTGAAGGGAACCGTCATGTCGTGCCCCGCATTCTTCGCCGCCTGCTCAATCCCTGCGCATCCGCCCAGGACAATCAAGTCAGCGATCGAAACCCGCTTCCCGCCAGACTGCGAACTGTTGAACGCCTGTTGGATTCCCTCCAGGGTTTGCAGCACCGTTGCCAGTTGATCCGGCTGGTTGACTTCCCAATCCTTCTGCGGCGCAAGACGAATGCGCGCTCCGTTCGCGCCACCGCGCATGTCGGAGCAGCGGAACGTTGAGGCTGACGCCCAGGCGGTTGTAACGAGTTGGGAGACAGACAGTCCCGATGCCAGAATCCTGGCTTTGAGAGCGGCGATGTCCTGCTCATCTATCAAGGCATGGTCAACTGCGGGGACGGGGTCTTGCCAGATGAACTCCTCCTGAGGCACCTCTGAGCCGAGATAGCGCGATCGCGGTCCCATATCGCGGTGCGTTAGCTTAAACCATGCCTTGGCGAACGCATCTGCGAATTCATCCGGATGCTCATAGTAATGCCGCGCGATCGGCTCATAGATGGAGTCCGTCCTCATCGCCATGTCTGCCGTAGTCATCATAGGAGCATGGCGTTTCGACGGATCGTGCGCGTCGGGTACCGTACCTGCACCTGCATCCCCCTTGGGCTTCCACTGCCACGCGCCAGCGGGACTCTTCGTCAGTTCCCAGTCATACTTGAACAGGGTTTCGAGATAGGTGGTGTCCCACTGCGTCGGAGTGGGAGTCCATGCGCCTTCGATACCACTGGTGATGGCATCGACACCGACACCCGTGTTGAAGGTACTTTTCCAGCCGAGGCCCTGATCGATGACGGTGGCTCCCCCCGGTTCAGGCCCCACGTGCGTTACTTCACCCGCACCATGACATTTGCCAAAGGTATGCCCCCCAGCGACGAGCGCCACTGTTTCTGCATCGTTCATCGCCATCCGACCAAAGGTCTCGCGAATGTCTCGACCTGAGCCAACCGGATCAGGCTCGCCGTCTGGCCCCTCTGGGTTCACGTAGATCAGACCCATCTGGACAGCGGCAAGGGGATTGAGCAGCACGCGATCGCCTTCATAACGCTCGTTGCCGAGCCATGCATTCTCCGATCCCCAGTAGATGTCCTCCTCTGGCTGCCAGACATCTACACGCCCACCGGCAAACCCCAGCGTCTTGAAGCCCATTGATTCCAGGGCACAGTTGCCCGCAAAGATCATGAGATCAGCCCAGGAAATTTTCTTGCCGTATTTCTGCTTAACGGGCCAAAGTAACATGCGCGCCTTGTCGAGGTTAGCATTGTCGGGCCAGCTATTGAGCGGCTCGAACCGCTGGCTACCGGAGCCTGCACCACCGCGACCATCGCCAATCCGATAGGTGCCTGCGCTGTGCCAGGCCATTCGGATGAAGAGCGGCCCATAGTGGCCGTAGTCTGCTGGCCACCAGTCCTGAGAGGTTGTCATCAGCTCATAGATATCTGCCCTCAGGACCGCTAAGTCAAGGCTTTTGAACTCCTCAGCGTAGTTGAAGTCCTCACCCATCGGATTCCCCTGGGGTGAATGCTGATGGAGGATGCTCAGATTCAAATAATGCGGCCACCACTCCCGGTTTGTCGGTATACGACGAGGCTGATGTTTCTGACCGCCGCCCGTAAATGGGCATCCGCTTCCGCTGCTCATGACATTTTCCTATCGAGTGTTGTGGTGTGGATTTTTGATGTGCTGCGGGTGTTGCGAACCAATAGCACGTGTACAGCCTTTTCCAGGCGAATCAGGGACGGATTTCGGGGTGCAGGGGTTCCACACCCACACCCACTGTCCCTCACGAGCGTGAAAAACACCATATAGTTACTGGGATAATCGATGGGA
>JBIKWV010000987.1:0-2673 GCA_044356135.1 Elainellaceae cyanobacterium | reverse complement strand
CGAAACGCTCTCTCAGAGAGCGTTTCGCGGCATATTTTATTTTTGCGCCGATTTTTCCTGCAACGCTGACGCCGCCAGTGTTGCAGGAAAAATCGGCGCAATTTAGTCAAAAGTTCAAGTGTGTTATGCAGCGAGAATGTTACATGATCGGCGTTCTAGGATCACGGATTGATTAAAACCCGGAATTTAGTTTCTGCAAGCGCGGCGAAGCCGCGCTTGCAGAAACTAAATTCCGGGTTTATTACATTTCTGTTCCTGGAGTGTCACGAGGTCTGAATCGGTTACATTCACCAGACTCACGAGCGGCCCCGTCTGTTCCTGTCCGCTGGTGGCCAGTTCGCTGTGGCACAAATAAACTCGTTCATGGGTGCGGTAGAGCAGGTCTAGAATCTGCCGTTCCAGACGCTGCTGATCAGCACTCAACGCATCGGCAGCAGACCAGGGGCGACCGTTCCACTCCTTCAACAGCAGGGGGGCACCAAACAAGTAACTGCCTCCGGTGAGCCACAGCGCAGAACCCGCATCCAGCCAGAACTGCCAGCGATGGGCGCAGTGGTTGGCGCGGTACTGGAAAATTGTGGCCAGCGTAACCGCATGGCGGCCAGGGAAAGGGCGTACCGGGTAGGGATCTGCAGTAATCGTGCCATTGCGCAGGAGCTGAATGAAGTGACCGACAGCAGACACCTCGGAACTGCGAACTGCTCCCATTCCCCCCGAAGCTCCTCCTGGCTGGAGGTGTTCATCGGTCTCCGCCAATTCCACCTGTCGTAAGCGTGCCTCAACCTCCCAGTAGTGCTGTGCTGTCTCCATCAGCTCACGAATGGCTGCAAACTGGTCATAGGACAGATGGCTACCGCCGTAGAGGAAGCGCTGAATTGCCCGGTCCAGTAGAGTGACAGGGGTGGGAATTAATCGCTGCTGCTGCTGCTGTTGTTGGGTTTCGATCCACTGACGAATTCCCTCATAGGCTTGTGCAGCCTGATAGCCCAGTCGATCCCACCGGGGAAAGGCGGTAGTGGGGAGCAGGTGGGGGCGATCGGGATCCGGCACAAAGCAGTGGTCAATAATCAGTCCCGCCCGCACCGGGTCAATCTGCATGGTCAACGGGGGTGGCACCGTCCCAGTAATCGCCGGAGACTGGTCAAAGTTGGGCTGAAGAAAGGGATCATCGATGGTTCCCCCCAGCTCCATTGGCGCCTGGCTGAGAATAACCAGTAGTTCAGCGATCGCATCCCGGCTCAGCAGCCGTCCCAATCCTGGATAGACCAGTGCCATTAGCGTCAGCAGTGCCCGAATCAGGGGAGAACTGGCGAGGGGCTGCTGGTCATTCAGTGAGGTGACGGGAATGCCCTTGTTGCCCAGAATCTCTCGGAAGGTGTAGCGGGCGATCGCATCCACCCCCGGGCCAATAATCGCCACCTCCTGCGGCTTCACCTGGCCGCTATAGATGGCATCGGCTACTTGCTCAGCCGTCTGTCTCAGCAACTGCGCCCGCGACAGAGTCTGAATACTGTGCAGGGAATCGGGCAGATCGATCGTGTAGGTGGGTTCTTTTACCCACTGCGCCAGATCATCGCCCCACAGCGCACCCAAACTATTCTCAGGTGGCTCCAGTTCCTCAACAGTGCAGCGATCGGCCAGAGTTGCCAGGTAATGCGGGTCTGAACCCAGCCCCAGGCGAGTAGCCCCGGTGGGATTGTAGGTGAACAGACCGGGAACCCCCTGATCCAGCAGCAAAGAAAAGAGGGAATGGGCGATCGCCGGATAATCATCCACATCATCGGCGATTACCGTACTGTATCGCTGTTGCAGGTGGTGCTGGTAGGTGGGGTGGGGTAGCAGGTGCCGCCAGTACAACTCAGTGAGAATGCCGTAGCTGAGAATTCCCCGCTCCAGACACCAGTCGCGCCAGCGCAGAAGGGCATCCCCCATCGCCTGCCATACTTCTGGTGCTCCTTCCGCTTCAAAGCCGACCTGAAGCATGGAAGCAATCTCTTCACAGGGTGTTTCGCCGGAGGCTGCCAGTTGCAGCAGGTCGAGCATGCGTCGCACGACAAAGTACTCCGTCACCCCCTGGAGCACCAGTTTGCCCTCCTCCAGGTCAGGCTTCCAGAGTTGCGTCGCCAGCTCCTGTTCTGTTTCTGGGCGCAACCGCACGGGATAGTGCGACTTCAGTCCCAGCTTCTCCACCAGCAGGGGATAAAACAGTGTTATTTCGCTTTCAAAAAAACCCAGAGGGGAGGCTGTTTCGTAGGCGAAGTGCCCACGGGTGGCTTCAGCAATGCGATCGTTTAGCTCCAGACGAGCATTACCTGTGGGGGCAAACACCAGCGCTGGCTTGAGGTGACGACTGCCACAGGGTTGATTTGTGCTGCTGTGAACTTCTAGAAACTGATCATCTTGTGTCTCCAGCCCTGCCAATAAGCGACACTGCTGCACCAGGCGAGCTGTTTTACCGCTGCGAGCAGGCCCTGTAATCCAGAGAGAATCCCGAATAGAATCAGCAAAAACCAAGGGTCGTGAGGAGGAATTTGATAGGATACACGTACTTTAGCAATATCGAAGGTTTTCTATCAGAACCCCCTGAGACTTCCGATGGCTTTTTTGCCACGGCCTTCACAAATTGGTTGTGAACGGGGGAGTGGGGCGGTATCCCACGCAGGTGCACACCCC
>JBIKWV010000985.1:0-2674 GCA_044356135.1 Elainellaceae cyanobacterium | reverse complement strand
CGCTGACTGAGTCAGCGTTTGGGAGAAAATCAGCGCTAGATTAAATATGCCGCGAAACGCCCTCTCAGAGGGCGTTTCGCGGCATTACAGGAAAAATAGTCAAAACTCTAGTTTTTAGATATCAGGCAAATCCCGATTCATCCACCAGAACGGCTCCGGCGGCTCCACCTGAAGTGGAGTCAGGTCTGTCGGAGGGCGATCGCTACTCCAGGCCCACCAGGCCGTCCCACACTCACACTCGTAAAACTCCTGCCACTTGCGTCGGTGGTCTTCAGTGAAAACGGGCGATCGCCGATTAATCCAGACCTGAGTTGCGGCAGCAGTTGTTGCATGACACTTCGGGCAGCAAAACTCCCAGGCGTGGACTGCCGGCTCAGTCCAGCTAGGAGGAACGGGAGCAAAAGCATCCATGAAGGCAGCAGAATGAAGGGTTGTTACACTATCCTACTCTTAGCAACCCCGAAAGGCGGGAGCATGTTTACGGAAAAGCCCAGAGCTTAAACCTGAACTTTTTTACCCGAACGGCCCCATTTCATTAAGGTAGCCAGCGTGACTGAGCAACTGCGTGTCTTCGTCTACGGCACCCTCAAGCCGGGAGAAGCAAACTATCACTACTGCGAAGGTTGCGTTGAGTTCGAGATGGCGATCGCCCCCGGAATCCTCTACGCCCTGCCCATGGGCTACCCTGCCATGACGGCTGGGGAGGGATGGGTCAAGGGGTACCTGTTTACGTTTGGCGATCGCGCCCTGTTACAGGCCCTTGATGAACTGGAGGACTACGATTCCCACCGACCTCCTGAACAGAACGAGTATCTGCGGGAATGGATAGCGGTGTATCACCCGGATGAAGCGCCTCTGGGGTACGCCTGGTGCTACCGGATGACCGAAGCTCAGGCGAAAGCCTTCGGGGGTGTCCGGGTGATGAGCGGCTGGTGGACGGGGCAGAATTAATCGGTCGAGGAAGCTCACCGTAGAGGCGCAGAGAGCGAAGAAAAGAATCTTTGCGTCCTCTGCGCCTCTGCGGTGCCCCCTTTTCAGCGATTCTGTCCGGGCTGGAATAGCGTTTTGGGGGCGGGGCGGTTGCCAGTTGGTTCTGCTACCGTTGGGATGTCTACCACCGGGCGATCCAGCGCAATCATCAGACCGTCATTGGGCAGGTCATTCTGAGGTTGTTGGGCCATCTGCTGCACGGGCGTGTCGGGAGCTAAAAGTGTGGCCAGCGCCCCTACCAGGACAGCGGCAATCCCCACACCACCCCAGGCGATCGCCCGTTTAGGACGGCGCTCCAACCGAGAGAACACTTGCTCGACGGTTTGTTCAACGGGCACCCCTGGAGTTGGAACCGATAGGCTTCGCATCCCCTGCCGCAGGCGCATCAAACGGGCATACATTGTCTGCACTGCGGGGTCGTGCTCCAGCCATTGCTCAACTTGATGGCGCTCAGCAGCGGTGACTTCACCATCCAGGTAGGCGCTCAATAATTCAAAGCGATCGCGTTTCCAGTAGCTATTTCTGTCGGCAGCAGCGGTCAGGTCTGCTTCACCAGGGCGATCGCGCTCTTCACCATCATCAAAATTCAGGTTCATCGTCAGCTTCTGTAGGGACTCAAGGTCAGCGGGGAAAGTTCAACCAGAAAATTGAAACGGATCAGTTGAGGAATGTTCCCGATATAAGGAACTATACCGATAGGTTGCCACAATTTCCAGTCACACACATCACACCTGAAGCTTAAGACGGTCGGAGGCGCAATTTAGTTTCAATCCGCAGTCATCAACCGTCCAGATAATTTTGCAGTTGAGATTGGAGGCGCTGACGAGCACGGGCAATGCGAGACTTTACGGTGCCCAGGGATACTCCAGTTAGTTCCGCAATTTCCTCATAGGCCATTCCTTCAATCTCACGCAGTACGATGGTGATGCGGAAGACTTCGGGGAGGTCGGCGATCGCCTCACGCAACTGATCGTAGAACTCACGGGTCGCCAGATCATCAGACGGGCCTGGGGTGTCGCAGGCAATCTCCCAATCCATCTCGCCATCCTCCAGATTTCGGGGTGCATCCAGCGACAGGGGGCTATCGACTCGCTTGCGCTTACGCAACTCGTCATAGAACAAATTTGTGGCGATTCGGCTCAGCCAGCCGCGAAACTTCGCTGGCTCCTGCAATCGGCTAATGTTGCGGTAGACCCGAATCCACACCTCCTGAGCCAGATCCGCCCGGTCTGTCCAATCGGGTGCCAGATGATACAGTACCTTGTCGATGTGAGACTGGTAGCGGCGAATCAATTCTGAAAACGCATTTTTATCGGGGCGCAGCCCACTCTGACACCGCAAGATAATGTCGTAGTTTGAGAGTTTCTCAACCGGGACAAAGCGTTGAGAAACGGCTGCTTTGACCGCCGACCAGGATGCTGGGAGCGACTCGTTCATGGGTAGCGCTGGAGTGTGAGGGACAATATCTCTGTCTGATGCTGGCATGGTTAAAAAGTTCCTACCCTTTTGCAAAACTTCACCGGGCTGTGGTGGATAGATGGGGATTAGCTCCTGGAACCAAACGTTGACAGCGACCAGCCGTTAGCATGTTGCAGCAAATGCTGCACAGAGAGAATGAACAACATTGCGGTACAACCATCACAATTCATTGTGTGTACCGCTTTGCAGCATTACTGTATCGTTT
>JBIKWV010000984.1:0-2680 GCA_044356135.1 Elainellaceae cyanobacterium | reverse complement strand
CGGCTCTCACAAAAACAACTGGGGCTTATTCAAGCACGAAGCGCTGTAAGGTGACGCGATAGGTTGAACTCAGGGCAGTGTCGCTCTCTATTTCAATTGGGGGAATATTTTAATTAGTGGTTTGTCGAGTAATTTCTCTATGATTCCATCTCACGCTCGTGCATCTCGCAGACTATTGGTAACAGGGGGTGCAGGTTTTATTGCATCCAATTTTGTACATTATTGGATGGCACAGTACCCTGGCGATCGCCTTGTGGTTCTGGATGCTCTGACCTATGCGGGGAACCGCAAGAATCTGGCCAGTCTGGAACAGGAACCCAACTTTCGGTTTGTGCATGGCGATATTTGCGATCGCCCCCTGGTGGATGCGCTGCTGGAAGAAGAAATGATCGATACGGTGGCGCACTTTGCAGCGGAATCTCATGTCGATCGCTCGATTTTGGGGCCGGGAGCCTTTGTTCGTACCAACGTTGTGGGAACATTTACCTTACTGGAAGCTTTCCGTCAGCAGTGGGAGCGGCGCAACTATCCCAGCGACAACCGCTTCCTGCATGTCTCCACCGATGAGGTCTACGGTAGCCTGGGGCCAAACGACCCAGCCTTCTCAGAAATCACTCCCTACGCTCCCAACAGCCCCTATTCTGCATCCAAAGCAGGAAGCGACCATCTGGCACGGGCCTACTTCCATACCTATGGGATGCCCACCATTATCACCAACTGTTCCAACAACTACGGGCCATACCACTTCCCGGAGAAGCTGATTCCCCTGATGTGCATTAATATTCTCCTGGGTAAGCCACTCCCCGTGTATGGCGACGGACAGAACGTGCGTGACTGGCTGTACGTGCGTGATCATTGCAGTGCGCTGGATGCAGTGCTGCATCGGGGGAGCGCCGGAGAGACCTACAATATTGGCGGCAACAACGAAGTCAAAAACATTGATCTGGTTCACAAACTGTGCGACCTGATGGAGGAATTAGCCCCCAGCCTGCCAGTTCGTCCCTGCCAACAGTTGATCACTTTCGTCAAAGATCGTCCCGGACATGATCGCCGCTACGCCATTGATGCCACCAAGATCAAAACCGAGTTGGGATGGACACCCGCCGAAACACTGGAAACCGGGTTGAGAAAAACGGTTGAATGGTTCCTGGCCAACCAGGAGTGGTGGCAACCCCTGCTATCGAAGGAATATCAGAATTACTACCAGCAGGTCTATAGCAGCCGATAGCGCTCAACCGCAAACAGGCTGATTTTGTGAAAAGAGGCGGCACAAAGTGCCGCCTCTTTTCACAAAATCAGCAGAACTCCGTTTCAGGCCGAAAATCAATCGGAAAACGGTGGGGCTTCTGGGGCAAACCAACGAAAATAGGATGAGAGATGATATCTACTGCTGGCGATCGCTCCCAACCTACCTGTACTTCGTACTTAACCCATGCTGAATCCCGATAGTCGTATTGCAATCCTGCTGCATGAAGGCGTCAAGACTTCTCGCGGCAAAACAGGTCTCTCTCTGCTGCGCTACAGCGATATTCCGATCGTGGCAGTGATTGACCAGGACTGTGCAGGGCTGTCGTTGCCGGAGCTAACGGGAATTCAGCGGGATATCCCCATTGTGGCATCGGTAGCAGAGGCACTGACCTATGAACCAACAGTCCTCACCATTGGCATCGCTCCATCTGGAGGTGCCCTGCCCACCCCCTGGTGGCAGGAAGTGAAGCAGGCGGTGGCGGCAGGACTATCTGTGGTCAACGGCCTGCACACTGCGATGTCCACCGACCCGGAATTGAGCAGTCTGGTGCAGTCCGGGCAGTGGATCTGGGATGTACGGCGAGAACCCCAGGGACTAACGGTGGGCAGCGGCATAGCGCGATCGCTCCCCTGTTTACGCGTACTCACTGTGGGCACAGATATGAGCGTCGGCAAGATGTCCACCAGCCTGGAACTGAACCGCGCCTGTGGGCAACGCGGTCTGCGATCGCGCTTTATTGCCACGGGGCAAACGGGGCTGATGCTGGGACATGACGGCGTCCCCCTGGATGCGGTGCGTGTTGATTTTGCCGCCGGAGCCGTTGAGCAGATAATGATGCGCTATGGCTACGACTACGATGTGCTGCACGTTGAGGGACAGGGGTCGTTCACTAACCCTGCTTCAACGGCCACCCTACCGCTATTACGGGGTAGCCAGCCAACCCATCTGGTGCTGGTGCATCGAGCCGGACAGACACATATCCAGAGCTTTCCCCATGTGCAAATCCCGCCATTACCAAAGGTAATTCAGCTATATGAAACGGTAGCAACCGCAGGAGGAGCCTTTGCACCCGCAAAGGTGGTGGCGATCGCCCTCAACACTTTTCATCTCCGTGAGGATGCAGCGGAGGAAGCGATTGAGCAAGTCCAGTTGGAGACAGGGTTACCCTGCACCGATGTGATTCGGTTTGGGGCAGAACCGCTGATAGAAGCCATCCTGCAATAGAGCATGAGATACCAGAGGGTGCCTGCCGTGACGCGGCAAGCACCCTCTGGCGCGGCTCAAATCGCGCTATCAAAGTCATATTTGTTAACGATAAGGAGGTAGGCGCGATTAAGCTTGAAACCCAAAAAGCTGTACTGCCCGCTGCGCGGGCAGTACAGCTTTTTGGGTTTCGTTTTTTTCCACGACCACTTACCAATTCTCATTGAG
>JBIKWV010000090.1:0-9720 GCA_044356135.1 Elainellaceae cyanobacterium | reverse complement strand
TCAGCCGACTCCACGAATTCGCCCCGGAGAAACTGCACTGGCGGAAGATCCGGCGTTTAAGCGATTGGCCACCCTGGTGATTGAACTGCGTGAGCGGGTCGATGCCCTGGAGAACCAGGTGAATTTACGACGACGGTAATCGGTTTATGTTGCAGTAGAGACGTTCCGTGGAACGTCTCTACTGCAACATAAACCCAATAATTTCAACCGGATTGTTTTTGGGGGAACCCATTAACTATCGTAAATTCTCGCCTCCAGCGCTTCGGGAAATTCCTCACAATATTCCTCGAACGCCGTTTTCTGGAGTTTCATGGCTCGCTGGTGGGAGGCTTCAGCCTGGAGTTCTTCTACCGTTTCCCAGGCGATCATGCATTCTTTGGAGGTAGCACCGTACTGCTCACAGATAGAACGGGCATCGGCGATCGCCTGCTCTATTTGTTCATCCAGTTGGAGGGCGCGGGGAGCCTCCACGAGCTTCCCTTTGGCCATAATGTCGCTCACGGAAATCACCCCCAGCAGTTCCTCCTGGATCACAGGGGCGCTGTGAATTCTCGCGTTGGCAAACAGGCGAGCCACGTATTCAATCGCCAGGTCGGGATTGACCACGATGCAGGGTTTGGTCATGATTTCAAACACCCGGACGCGTTGAGGATCTTTGCCGTAGGCGATCACCTTGTAGATGATGTCGGTCTCCGAGAGAATGCCGTAGGCGTCGTTTTCATGGCGACGAGCCACGATCAGCGATCGCACCCCATGTTCGCTCATCATCTGGATCGCTTTCGCCACGGATTCTGATCCACGAATCGTCACTACATCACGGGTCATGATATCTGCTGCTTTCATTCGTTCACCCCTCCCCTGGATATTAAACGTTGGTCTTTTGACGGAACTTATCATGTCTTTTCAGTTCTATCCACGAACTCCCGAATTTTTTCCAGTGCGATGGCGATCGCCGCTGCTGTCGTTGCCGAGAGGGACTCCCCAAAGTCAAAGGTTTCGACCGGGATCAGGATCTGGTAGGCGTTGGGAGAACCGCCGTAGAGGGCGCGGGTGAGGGCCAGGAGCGATCGCGGGTCGGCGTGGTGCTGTAGCGTTCCCTCCCGGTCATGGGGGGCGAGGGGCTGCACGGTGGGGGGCGTTTCCTGGGGGGAAGTCGCCGCATCGATAAAGAGAATGGTCTGGGCATCGGCAATCTCGGCGGCCAGTTCGGGGGTGAGCTGGTGGACGGAGAGCGATCGCACGTCGGGGAAGTTCCATTGGGCGATCGTTTCTGCAAGGCGGTAGCCCGCGCCGTCGTCGCCACGCAGAGTATTACCGTAGCCAATGATCAGATAGGGAGTCATGCGCAATTTAGCAATACTGAATCGACACCTCGCGCTGTTTACTGCGGAGGAACTGCACCAGTTCTTCAATCAAACTGCGACGGATGGAGATATTTTTGGGCAGCAGGGGATTCTGGTAGAACTCATTAATGCTCTGCCCCACCAGAAACAGGATGGAATCAGCCTGCAGAATTTCCCGTGCCAGCAGGTAGGCTCCATTGTGGTCAAAACGCAGCTTTGAGACATCTCCACTGGAGTTTTTGATATATTCGGTGGCTTTAGAAATGGTCAGGATTCCTTCAGTCACCAGGTCAATTCCCGGCAGCGTTCCAATCGGGGGTAATTCTCTCCGAATCGTAGAGAGATCCATCTCCACCGTTTCACCCATGTAATTCGCCACAATGTTGCCCGTCGTTCCACCGCAAACAATCTTTCGACCGTCAAAGCTCAATAGTTTGTCGATGTATCTCTCATCCTGGTCTTTATCCAGCGGTGGCCCGGTAAAGATGATCAGAGGGTTACGTTTTCGGACATAAATCCCAACGAAGGTGGCGTCGTCTCCGACCTCTCCCTGGTAGAGAGTGTGGGTCTTGGTCAGGGTTTCCTGGACAATGTTGCGGGCAGTTTGCGATCGCCGCTCCAGCACCCCCTCAATATACTCGGCAATGTTCTCCCACCCCCAGCCAAAGTTCAGCGTCACCCCCATCCCGGCATACAGCACTCCATCGCTGACGGCTCCCAAAAAATCACCGCGTTCCAGGGTGCCTTCGGCGATCATGATTTTGCGATCGAGGATATTTTCGGTGTGGGTTTCCAGATGAACCGTTTTGCCGGAGTGAAAGAAGAGGAATGGAGGATTGTCGAAATTGATCACCTTAAAATGATTCGTTTCGCAGTTGACCTGAATAATCGTGAAGGTGGAGTAGGCGATTTTGCGAACCTGACAGATGGGCAGCGTCCCAATCACGGTTTTCAGAACTTCTTCCAGGGGAATCCCCGCGTTCAACATGGTGATCAGAATTTCGGTGGTCAGTGTTGCCAGAATGTTGGCTTTGACACCACTCCCTAAACCGTCAGACAGGACTACGATCAGGCTTTTGTCAGTCTTCAGGTATTTCACCTTGTCGCCGCAAAGCTCCTCACCTTTCTTGTTGAGGCTGGATTCGTAGATGTCGAGGAAGTTGTCAACCGTCATAATTCCAGCGAGTTATCCCAAATTCTTTTCAAATGTCTGCACGATTTCCCACAGGCTGACTTTTGTTTCAGCCGTTGTTTCTCCCAATAATCCAGCGATCTCCTGCGCTACCTTCATTTGCTTATTGACCACTTCATTGACTTTGCGCACTGCTTCATTCTTCAACCGATCCATCTCTCGTTTTCTCTCCAGATCGTGGCTCAGATCCACCATAATGCAGGCAATCACGCCCTCATCCTCGATTGAAAAAATCACCTCGTTCACATACAGGTTGTAGTGGGGGTACTCCTTAATCTTGCCGCGAATCACAATGCCATCCCGCCAGACTCGCTTGAAATCGTCCAGATCGTCCAGAATCGTAGACGCCGGCTGGCCGAGCACATCCTCCTGCTTGATCTGAAACATCTCGCAGAAAGCCGGGTTCACCAGGCGAATGTAGAGATCTGCATCCACCACAATCAGACCGTTGGGGTCATATTCCCAAAGCAGTTGCCAGAGATGATTTTGCGTCGAGTCAGCGGTCATAGGACTGGGGAGGAGAGGGGCGATTCAGATCTGCGATTTCTGCAAGAAAGGCGCAGATTTGGTTCATGGGGTGGCGAGAGGGGCGATCGCCCGGATCACAGGCAACACCTCCTGGGTGAATTTTTCTTCGATATTTTGAGGACTGATATTGAGAAAGTGGCTGTCCTGAAATTTCATTACAATGCCGTGGCTACAGGTTTCCAAACAAAAGGATCCCTTTAGCTCGATCAGGTCTTCGAGCTGATGCTGTTTGATCAACCCCTGGAGTTTGGGAAGCACCTCGTAAACCCCCAACTGGTGGCAGGCCGACCCCATACAGAGGAATAAATTTTGTTTTGCCATGATGAATACATAAGCTGGGTCTGACTTCATTTGGAACGCTCTCGCCCTCTCTCGTCCCCAGGCTCTGCCTGGAGACGGGCTTTTGGAGGCTCTGCCTCCTACTTCGAGCAGGAGGCAGAGCCTCCGGGGGGCATTCCCGGCCAGAGACCGGGAACGAGGGTGGGGAACGAGGGTGACCGCGATCGGCGAAAACTGCCGTTACACCAGCATTGCTGGTTCCATCACCTCCTCCGCAGGATGACCGTTGGATTCTGCCGGATCGCTAATCGGAGGAATCGGCTTGCCGTGGTAGGCATCCAGCAGCAGTTGGCGCAGATCGCTGATCAGGGGATAGCGGGGGTTTGCCCCGGTACACTGGTCGTCGAATGCCTGGTCTGCCATCTGATCCAGATGGGCATAGAACTGGGTGTCATCGTTCTTCAGGTATTCCCGAATGGTGGTGGGGATCTCAATCTGGCGCTTCAGGGTTTCAATGGCGATGATCAGGCGATCGCACTTCTCCTCCTCAGTTTCTCCCCCTAGCTTCAGATAGTCCGCAATCCTGGCATAGCGCCACTTGGCATTGGGATACTTGTACTGCGGGAAGATGGCCTGCTTGAAGGGCGCATCGGTGGCGTTGTAGCGGATGACATGCGAGATCATGAACGCATTGGCTAATCCGTGGGGGATGTGACAGGTGCCCCCCAGTTGATGCGCCATTGAATGGCAGATGCCCAGGAACGCATTAGCGAAGGCCATGCCTGCCATCGTTGCAGCGTAATGCACTTTCTCACGGGCTTTGGGGTCGTTTCTGCCCTGGTGGTAAGCGCTGGGCAGGTACTTGAACAGCAGACGGATCGCCTCCAGCGCCAGACCATTGGTGTATTCGGAAGCCAGAACGGAGACGTAGGCTTCGATCGCGTGTACCAGCGCATCGATACCACCGTAGGCGGTAAGACCACGGGGCATGTTCAGCACCAGTTCGGGATCAATGATCGCCATATTCGGCGTTAGCGCGTAATCCGCCAGAGGATATTTGATGTTGTTGCGGCGATCGGTCACCACCGCAAAGGGAGTCACTTCCGAACCTGTGCCCGACGTGGTAGGAACGGCAACCATAATGGCCTTATTGCCCAATGGCGGCAGCTCATACACCCGCTTGCGGATATCCATGAACCGCATCGCCAGCCCCTCGAATTCGATTTCGGGATGCTCGTACATCAGCCACATAATCTTCGCGGCGTCCATTGGAGAACCGCCCCCCAGAGCGATGATCACATCCGGTTCAAAGGTGCGCATCGTGGACAGACCACGCTCTACCGTGTCGAGCGACGGATCGGGTTCCACATCGTAGAAGATGTCGTAGCGCAGGCCGATTTCGTTGAGGACGGCTTCGATCGGTTGGGTCATCCCCATTTCAAAAATGGGTTTGTCGGTGACGATGAAGGCGCGTTTCTTGTCGCTCAGTTCCCGCAGGGCCGTCGTCAGCGACCCGTAGCGGAAGTAGATTTTGGGCGGGACGCGGAACCACAGCATGTTCTCCCGGCGCTCGGCCACGGTCTTGACGTTGAGCAGGTGACGGGGTTCGACGTTTTCAGAAACAGAGTTGCCGCCCCAGGTGCCGCAGCCCAATGTGAGAGAAGGGTCCAACCGGAAGTTGTACAGATCCCCGATCGCCCCCTGGGATGAAGGCGTGTTGATCAGGACTCTGGAAGTTTCCATCCGGTCCTCAAACTGCTTGATGTGGCTCGTGTTGCCGGGGTTTGTGTAGAGCGCAGCGGTGTGTCCGTGGCCGCCAAACAGCACCAGTCGAGAAGCTTTTTCGACGGCACCTTCAAAGTTGGAGGCCCGATACATGGCCAGGACGGGGCAGAGTTTTTCGTAGGAGAACGGTTCTTGCAGCCCGATCTCATCGACTTCAGCAATCAGCAAGCGGGTCTGCGGCGGCAGGCTCAGGTCAATCATCGCCGCGATTTTGTCCACCGGCTGTCCGACGATCTCAGGGTTCAGGTGGCCGTCAATGATCACGACGTGGGAGAGGCGATCGCGCTCCTCTGCCGACAGGAAATAGGCACCGCGATCGGCAAATTCTTCCCGCACCGCCCCGTAAATGTCGTCCACCACGATCACCGACTGTTCGCTGGCGCAGATCATGCCGTTGTCGAACGTCTTACTGAGAATGATGGAGGACACCGCCATTTTGATGTGGGCCGAAGCATCGATCACCGCCGGGGTATTGCCTGCCCCCACCCCCAGCGAGGGTCGTCCCGACGAGTAGGCGGCCTTCACCATACCAGGGCCACCCGTCGCCAGGATGAGTTTAATGTGCTTGTTCTGCATCAGCGCCTGGGACAGCGGCACCGTCGGTTCGTCAATCCAGCCAATGATGTCCTCCGGGGCACCTGCGGCGATCGCAGCCTCCAGCACAACTTTGGCAGCGGCGATCGTACACTCTTTGGCTCTGGGGTGGGGAGAGAAGATAATACCGTTGCGGGTCTTGAGGGCGATCAGGGCTTTGAAGATGGTGGTTGCAGTGGGGTTCGTTGTCGGGACAATCCCCGCCAGAATGCCCACAGGCTCCGCAATCTTTTGAATCCCAAAGGACTTATCTTCTTCGATTAATCCACAGGTTTTATCCTGCTTGTATTTGTTGTAGATAATTTCAGATGCGAAGTGATTTTTGATCACTTTGTCTTCTACCACACCCATACCCGTTTCTGCGACCGCAAGTTTTGCTAGGGGAATGCGGGCGGCGTTGGCCGCAAGGGCCGCTTTCTTAAAGATATGATCGACCTGTTCCTGCGTGAAATCTGCAAATTTATGCTGGGCTTCTCGGACACGCTTCACTAAGGCTTCCAGGTCTTCGATTTGGGTGACTTTTGTAGACATGTTTGGTTCAGGGATAAGTGAGTTGCGATCTTGGAGCTTTTCTGGTTGGCCGACGTGAGATCCCCCCTAGCCCCCCTTAACAAGGGGGGGAACCGAGCCAAAAGATTGTCTTCCTAAGGACCATTCGCTTAGAAGTCCCCCTTTTTAAGGGGGATTTAGGGGGATCTAACCGGGGTGCAGAAGTCCCCTTTTTTAAGGGGGATTTAGGGGGATCTACCCCCGCGTCATCTCTCGTAGCACCGTTCCATCCGCCGCGATTAACTCAACCGTTAACGGCATTTGTCCCGCAGCGTGTGTAGAACAACTTAAACAGGGATCAAAACAGCGAATCCCTGCTTCCACCCGATTCAGCATTCCTTCGGGAATTTCGTTGTTGTGAATGTAGTGCTTAGCGATCTGCGTCACCGTTTGATTCATCGCCAGGTTATTTTGTCCCGTGGCAATGATCAAATTCACCTTCTGGATCAATCCATTTTCATCCACTTTGTAGTGATGAAACAGTGTCCCCCGTGGCGCTTCACTGACTCCAACGGCTTCTAAATGATTAATTCCGGCGTGGGCACGGACGCGATCGCTGACAATCTCAGGATCCTCCACCAACTGCTGGATTTTCTCCAGGCAACCGAGGATTTCAATCAACCGGGAATAGTGGTAGACGAAGGAGGAGGTGGGGGTACGACCGAAGCGATCGCGGTACTCCCGCAATTCCCGATCCGCCTGCTCCGTTCCGATATGGCTGCATACGTTGAGTCGCGCCAGCGGCCCTACGCGGTAGGCTCCCTGGGGATAGCCCATCGGTTTGTAGTAGGGGAATTTCAGGTAAGACCACTCTTCAACGGCTTCCCCAATGAAGTCCTGGTAATCGTCCTCGCTCAGGTGATCCGCGATGATATTACCGTCGCTGTCGGTGAATCTTAAGTGCCCACCGTAATGCTCCCACTCGCCATGCTTGCCCACCAGACCCATGAACAGCGTCGGGAATTCACCAAACACATGAATCTCCTGCTGAAGCTGGTTGTCCAGTAGATTTTTGAACAGGCCGAGGGCAAGGTGGATGGTGTCGAAGGATTCGGGGAGGCGATCGCGAATCCAGGCCCGTCCCTCCTCCGATAGCGCGTGTCGCACCCCACCGGGAACTGCCCAGGCAGCGTGGATTTTGCGTCCACCCAGATGCTCGATCACCGTTTGCCCAAACTGCCGCAGACGAATTCCTGCACGCGCCAGGTCAGGATTCTCGGCAATCAGACCAAACACATTGCGTTTAGCGGGATCGCTGTCCCAGCCCAGCAACCAGTCGGGACTGCTGAGGTGGAAGAACGAGAGCGCGTGGGACTGGGTGAGTTGGGCCAGGTTCATCATCCGCCGCAGTTTCTCAGCAGCGGTGGGAATCTGTACCGCCAGAATTTTGTCCCCGGTCTTCGCTGCCGCCAGCAGGTGACTGACGGGACAAATACCGCAGATCCGCGCGGTAATGCCCGCCATTTCGGTAAAAGGCCGACCTTCGCAAAATTTCTCAAAGCCCCGGTACTCCACGACATGGAAGCGGGCGTTATCTACCTCTCCTGCGTCGTTGAGGAACACGGAGATTTTGGCGTGTCCTTCAATGCGGGTCACCGGGTCGATTACAACTGTTCTAGACATAATCTTTTCCTATAAAATCTTTTCGCTGGGGGGAATTGTACTGGCCCTGTATCCGAGAGAGAAATTAGCTGAGGATGCAACTGTGGAGACGGCAGGTCATGGATTTTCAGGGATCACGCTGGCCCATAATACAAAGAGTAAAGATGAGGTAGACGAGGTTTTGAAGACGGCGGCAGGAGTGGGAGGGGCGATCGTGAAGCCAGCACAGGAAGTATTTTGGGGCGGTTACAGCGGCTATTTTACCGATCCCGATGGTCATCTATGGGAGGTGGCGTGGAACCCATTTTTTGAATTCGATGCATCGGATAATTTGGTGTTGCCGTGAACTGGGCACTGTCGTTGGAAACCGACGTTTTGGAGGGCGTAGCATTCGGCCTTAACATTTTGCCCTCAGCGAACATTGGTTGCCCGAATGCTACGCCCCTACGGCACCCATCCACCCATCCACCCATCCACCCATCCACCCATCCACCCATCCACCCATCCACCCATCCACCCATCCACCCATCCACCCATTACCCAAACTTAATCATCTCCCTCCCCTCCATCACTGGCATCTCCCCTCGCAACAGCGGCTCCACCGTCGCCCGAATCCGTTCGGCAGAAGGGGGACATCCCGGCATGAAAATGTCCACGGGAACGACTTCATGTACAGGTACGACTCGATCGAGCAGTTCGGGAACAATCCCCGGCTCGTGGGGCAGCTTATGGGTATCGTCCGCCAGCTCCAGGTAGGCGCGTTTGAGCACGGGTTCTGCTCCCTTGAGCATGTTTCTCATGGCGGGGACGTTTGCCGTGACCGCGCAGTCGCCGAAGGAAATCAGAATTTTGGTCTTCTGACGCACCTGGTGGATGATCTCCAGATTGTCTTCATTGGCGATGCCGCCTTCCACCAGACACACATCCACGTTGTCGGGGTACTGCTTCAGGTCGCAGCCCACGGGACTGTAAACCACATCCACCTGAGCAGCCAGATCAATCAGCCACTCGTCCAGATCGAGAAACGACATATGGCAACCCGAACAGCCCGCCAGCCACACCGTCGCAAATCTGATTTTGTTTGCAGATTCTATCTTGTCCATTGATGACGCTCCCGTGCCGTTACAAGGAATTCCAGTTTGGCGCGATCGCGCTCTTTTTCTCCGGTCGTCTCGCTCTTGCGGAAGATCGCACCCGTGGGACAGGCATCCACACACTTGCCGCAGGAGGTGCAGGCGTCCACCTGCCCCCAGGGCTGGTTGAGGCCGGAGACAATGTAGGCAGCAGCGCCTCGTTGGGCCACATCCCAGACGTGAGCGCCCTCGATCTCATCGCAGACGCGGACGCAGCGGGTGCAGAGAATACAGCGGTTGTGGTCGATGCCAAACAGGGCATGGGAGACATCGACGCCGCGATCGGGGAAACGGTAAGGAAATCGGCTGTGATCCATGCCCACCTGGATGGCGACATCCTGGAGTTCGCAGTTGCCGTTGGCGACGCAGACCGAACAGGTGTGATTGCCTTCTGCAAACAGCAGTTCTACCGTCATGCGGCGGTATTCCTGAAGTTTGGGGGTGTTTGTCTGAATCTGCATTCCCTCAGCGACCTGGGTGACGCAGGCGGGGAGAAGTTTGTTTGTTCCTGCCACTTCTACCAGGCAGAGGCGGCAGGCTCCCACGTCGGACACGCCTTCTAAGTGACAGAGGGTAGGGATGGTTGCGCCTGCTTCTTTGGCGGCTTGCAAGATGGTTGCGCCTGCTTCGATAGCGATATCTTTTCCATCAATTGTCAGTGTTTTGACTGACATAGGATTTATCTCCTCAACATCATTGAATTTGTTCTTGGGGA
>JBIKWV010000983.1:0-2683 GCA_044356135.1 Elainellaceae cyanobacterium | reverse complement strand
CTCAGGTGAGGTACGGGGGGTTGGGGGCGAAGCCCCCAAGCAGGGGCATTGCCCCTGCACCCCGTACTTCATCCAACTGAGAACCGCTATAGGTTGGGTTTAGGTCAACCAGGTGATAAAAGGGTGGCTGCCGTGTCACGGCAGCCACCCTTTTATCTACACGATACGACCCGTGAAAGTGCGAATCCTAACGCGTCGTCAAACAAATCTGCGTTTAGAAATAAATTTTGCCACCGCCCCACTTCTCGCCAACCACCTTGGGTTGCAGCAGGATGTGGCCTGCGATCGCCTTCAGGTCGTCCTGCGTCAGGTTCCGCATTTTGGGGAAAATGTCGGAACTGCGGGTGCTAGGATGCAGTTCTGAAATTGAGGTTTGCCCATCATAGGTGGTGGGGTCGTTCAGGTAATCAACAATTGCCTCGATATTATTGCGGGGAGGGGTTGCCAGCGACAGCGCCTCCGGGTCTAAGCCAATGTTGGGGTCGGTTTTGGTAATTCCGCCGACGTGGCACTGACCACAGGCATAGTTAAAGAGCTGCTTACCCTTAGCAACTTCCTTTTGGGAGAGGGTGTAGGTGTCGCCCTCTGCGTTGAGGGGAATGGTGCGGGTAGCAGCATCGAGTTCAGCCGCGATCGCCGCTCCACCCACAACCTGAAGAACAAACACCAGGGCGACCGCAACCAGCCAGATAGATCTCCTAAGCACGGAAATAGTTCTCCTTAAAAATTCCAACACATCGCGTATCTTAAGGGGGTGTGAGCAGTTTGTTCCACCGGACGACGCCGAGACTCAGTGGAATCGAACTGTTTACATTGAATATCATGCCACCGAATGGGTTCTTTCCAATAGGCTTATCAGTGCCGCCTTCACAAATTCGCGCATCTCTGGCATTGAAGCGGTGACGATTGCCGAGAAATAACCGGAAACCCCCCTGTTTTTCGTGTAGATTTTTAAACACCGGGTGCTGATTCGCCAGGGCAGGGTTGCTGCGCTAGATTTCTTCAGGAGCATCGTCCGCACGGCCAAATCATGTCATTTTGAGCGGAGATTCCCAGAGAATTTGGGCATACTCCAGAGAGGGCGCGATTTGGTGAACGACAACTCAGCGCTACGCTCCCAGGTTTTGAGGCCAGTCCACCAGATAGTTTCAGGGTAGATTCGATCCGCTATGAGTACAGTCTTAATCGTGGATGATAGTCAGACTCTGCGTCAGATGTTGTCGGAGCTTCTACTCAGCAGTGGCCTGAAGGTAGTTGAGGCGACCAACGGCATTGAGGCCAAGCAGCAAATCCAGGTCAGTGCCCCCGATCTGGTGATCACCGACCTGATCATGCCAGAAATGAATGGCTATGAGCTATGCCGCTGGATTAAGAATGAACCTGCGACCCAGAGCATTCCTGTCCTCATCTGCTCTACAAAAAGTGAGGAGTTCGACCGCTATTGGGGCATGAAACAGGGGGCAGATGCTTACATCACAAAACCCTTTCATCCGCCAGAACTGCTCAAGACGGTCAAGCAACTGCTCCGCGGAGGGAGATAGGCCCTGGGCAACGGATGAGCCTTACCGTTCCCCCACAGGGGAACGCTTACAACGCCGCGAAACTTTCTCGTAGAGAAAGTTTCGCGTAGAGAAAGTTTCGCGGCGAACTTAATTTTAAGGCCGATTTTTGCTGAAACGCTTGCAACAACAGGGTTTCAGCAAAAATCGGCGCAATTTAGTCAAAAGTCCAGTACTATCAGGACATCTCACGAACGAGTGAGCGCATCTCTCCAATTCTGATAGTTACTCAGCGCTGTGCAGTATCGTAATCCAGTTCCCACCGTAGACCTGATCATCGAAATGATCGATCGCCCCTACCGTCCAATCGTGCTGATCGAGCGGCTCAATTCACCGCACGGGTGGGCGTTGCCCGGGGGTTTTGTGGATTATGGCGAATCAGTGGAGGCAGCAGCCCAGCGGGAAGCTGAAGAGGAAACCGGACTGAAAGTCCATTTGCTGGAGCAGTTCCAGGTCTATTCTGACCCGCAGCGGGACCCCCGCCAGCATACAATCAGCATTGTGTTTATTGCTCACGCCAAGGGGGAACCGATCGCCGGGGACGACGCCAAGAGTATCAAGATGTTTGAACTCTGGGATATCCCTGCCACCCTCTGCTTTGACCACGACCATATTCTGCGCGACTATCGCTATTACCGCGATCACGGGTTGCGCCCCCGTCTGGTTTGAGCCAACCATTCTTCTGCCAGCGCCCCTTATATTGACACCTTCATGAAACAAGTCATCCAGACCGATCAAGCCCCGGCCCCCGTCGGCCCCTACAATCAGGCGATCGCTGCCCAGGGTAAAATGTTGTTTGTCGCCGGACAAATTCCCCTCCATCCTCAATCGGGTGTGATTGTGGGTGAAGGCGATGTGGCAAAGCAGACCGAGCAGGCGATCGCCAACCTCACCGCCATCCTCACCGCCGGAGGAGCCACACTCCAGGATGTGGTCAAGACCACTGTCTTTCTTAAGGATATGAACGACTTCGCCGCGATGAACGCGGTTTATGCTCAAGCATTTGGGGATGAGACTGCACCTGCCCGCGCCTGTGTGGAGGTTGCCCGTTTGCCCAAAGACGTGCGAGTTGAGATCGAGTGTATTGCCGTCATTGGGGAATAACTGCACGTTAGGAGATTTCC
>JBIKWV010000982.1:0-2686 GCA_044356135.1 Elainellaceae cyanobacterium | reverse complement strand
CATGACCCGCGATCCCGTCGTGGTAAAGCCTGATACTCCGCTCCAAGAGGCCATCCGAGTGCTGGCGGAGCGACGGATCAGCGGATTACCTGTCGTCGATTCAGAAAACAAGCTGATCGGCGTGATTTCTGAAACTGACCTGATGTGGCGCGAAACGGGGGTCACCCCACCGCCCTACGTGATGATTCTGGACAGCGTGATCTACCTGGAGAACCCCGCCAAATACGAACGAGAGCTGCACAAAGCGCTGGGGCAAACCGTAGGTGAAGTCATGACCAGCAAGCATCTGGTCACCACCACCCCTGATAAACCATTGAAGGAAGCTGCTCAATTGATGCACGATCGCAGCGTCCATCGCCTACCTGTGATAAACACTGATGGGCAAGTCGTTGGCATTTTGACGCGAGGCGATATCGTCCGCCACCTGGCCGGATTGTAGGGTTGAACCTGAGGCCAAGCAGCCATTCTCCCCTTGCTGCATCTGCCCCTGCTGCTTCGATGTGATTGATCCATCTACTAGAACCGCAATGACCATCACCCCTGAGTCTGTAAAGCAACTAATGGCTTCTGAAGACTTCGGCGATCGCCTCCGCGCCGTTAACCAGATGCGCCAGCTTGATCCTGCCACCGCCTTTGAACTGATTCGGCTGGCGGCCAATGACACCAGTGCCCGTGTGCGGTATGCTGCTGTCAGCCAATTCGCTTCTCTGGGAGTACAGGATCGGGCAGTGGCGCTGGAGATTTTGCGCGATCGCCTGATTGCCGACACGGAGACCGATGTGCAGGCGGCTGCGGCGGATTCTATCGGTGCCCTCAAGCTGACCGAAGCCTACGAAGACCTGGAGCAGCTCTACCACCAATCGCAGGAGTGGCTGTTGCAGTTCAGCATCATTGCCGCCCTCGGAGAACTGGGTGACCCCCGCTCCTTCGAGCTGCTGCAGGAAGCACTGGGGTCCACCAATGAACTGGTGCGGATGGCGGCGATCGGGTCCCTGGGGGAGTTGGGCGATCGCCGCGCCCTGCCCCTGCTGATTCCCTATGCCACCCACCCCGACTGGCAGGTGCGACACCGGGTGGTGCAGGCGCTGGGTAGACTCAACGGTGAAGAATCAAAGCAGGTGCTTCAGTCGATGGCCAACGACATCATGGAGCCAGTGGCCCAGGAGGCGAGAACTTACCTTTAAGTGCCGATTTGAAAACCGAAACTTTGAAAGGCGTGACATTACAGCGTCGCGCCTTTCAAACTGGAGTTTTGACTATTTCTTCTACAATGCCGCGAAACGCTCTCGTAGAGAGCGTTTCGCGGCATTTTTTATTTTAGCGCCAATTTTCCCTGAAATCCTGACTGCGTCAGCATTTCAGGGAAAATTGGCGCGATTTAGTCAAAAGTCCAGTTCAAAGTTTGGGCGTTCGATAAGCTTTAAGCTGAATGTTCGTGAAAGCCACACTCCAGCGGGAACGGTCTTTACTCCATCAAGCGAATCAGAAAACGAAAGGGTGCCCAGTACAATCAAAATGTAGAAAATTTTATCCGCACAAAATTGCGGACGATGGTTATAGCAATCGATGCTTTGGCCAGGACAAGGGGGTGTGGGGCGTTGCCCCACGCAGGGCTTTACCCCTGCAACCCATCCTTATTAACCTCTCGATGGCTATAGAAACCGATCTCACTTAAGGAACGGTCACCTATGAATCAATTTAAAACCGTTGCGCTGTTGGGCCTACTGAGTGGGCTGCTGGTCGGCATTGGCTATGCCCTTGGTGGCTCCAGCGGTGCATTGATGGGACTGTTATTTGCCGCCGTTACCAACCTGTTCTCCTGGTATCAGTCGGACAAAATCGCCCTGGCCGCCTATGGTGCGCAACCGATTAGTCCTGAGGAAGCGCCTCGTCTGTATCAGATGGTGCAGAAACTGTGCGATCGCGCCAATCTGCCCATGCCGCGCCTGTTCATCGTTCCCAGTCCTGCCGCCAATGCCTTTGCAACGGGCCGTGACCCTGAACATGCTGCCGTTGCGGTTACCCAGGGTATCATACAAATGCTGCCGGAGGATGAACTGGAAGCCGTGATCGCCCATGAGCTGAGCCATGTCCGCAACCGTGACACCCTGACTCAGGCTGTTGCGGCCACCATCGGTGGTGCCATTTCCTTTCTGGCGCAGATCCTGCAATACAGTCTCTACTTTGGCGGTGGCAATCGGGACGACCGTGAGGGCGGCAATCCCCTCGGCCTGCTGCTGGGCATTTTCCTGGCTCCCCTGGCGGCAACGGTGATCCAGATGGGGATCTCCCGCACCCGCGAGTTTGAGGCCGATGCTGGAGCTGCCCGTCTGACCGGAAATCCGCGCGCTTTAGCCCGTGCCCTGCAACGACTGGAGGCAGGTGCTCAACAGATGCCCCTGGACGGCAACCCGGCCTTTGCTCCGCTCCTGATTGTGGAAGGTGGCCCCGGTGCGTTTCTGTCGAACCTGTTCAGAACTCACCCGACGACTGAAGCCCGCATCCAGAATCTGGAGAAGATTGAGAAGGAACTGGCGGCTGGGGCAGTTGCAGGCCAGTTGGGATAACAGCGCTTCCGCAGTGCTTTCTTACAGCGCTTCGCGCTTGAATAAGGCCCAGTTATTTTTGTGAGAGCCGCGCTGAGCGCGACTCTCACAAAAATAACTGGGTTTTAAGCGCTTGAACA
>JBIKWV010000089.1:0-9741 GCA_044356135.1 Elainellaceae cyanobacterium | reverse complement strand
GCGGCTAAGCCGCGCCTCTCTCAAAAACAATTACAGGTTAATTTGTTCACGATCCTAAATCGGCGCTAAAACGAAATGTGCCGCGAGACGCTCTCCTAGAGAGCATCTCGGGTGACTTTGTCTGTATCCCAGGTAAAACCAGCGCTGTCCCGGCGAAAAACAGAGATCAACACTGCCGCAGACCTGCCAGCAGCAGCACCATCTCATCGATCGCAGGCCGAATTGCACTCACAGGCTGGTCAAAATGATTAACTAGAATGCTCACCACCAGAGGAGGGTAGGTGGGAGGGTTAAGGTAGCCCGACAGTGCAGTGATGCCGCTAATGGCTCCCGTCTTTCCCAAAAAATTCCCCTGTACTGGAGTGCCACGAAATCGGTTGCGCAGGGTGCCGCTGACTCCAGCAATGGCCAGCGAATTGCGATACACCTGAGCGTTGGGAGTGCGAGCCATGCTCTGGAGAACTTGAATCATCGCCCCCGGGGTCACCAAATTCGCCCGTGCCAGCCCCGACCCATCCCTCAGCGCATGACTATCGGCAGCAACACCCAACCGACTGAGAACCGTCCGAATGCCAGCAAGTCCTGACTCCAGACTATTGGAATTAGGCTTTTGGGGAGTGCCCAGTAGCCGCAGGAGTGACTCGGTGTAGAGGTTGTTACTCTCTCCGTTGGCCTCCTTTAGCAGTTCCGATAGGGGGACTGAGGAAACAGCGGCAATCTCAGGTTGGGATCCAGTGGTTGGAGTGGAGGCGATGACAGCCTGCCGCACGGTGATGCCCTGATTTGTTAGAACACGGCGGAAGGTTTCCAGAAACGTCTGGGTGGGGTTGGTGACGGCGATCGCCACAGGTTCAGCCTCCGACCCCGCCCGCAACTGTCCCGACACTTGCAGAATCGGTCGGCTCAGGTCGCGCCCCACCGCTACAAATTCGGGCGCATTAGTGGCAACGGTGCGGGACTGATTTTCGATCGCCCAGTTCTGACCTGCTGTCGGGTCATCCCACACCACCCGCAGCGGCTGCCCGATTGCCTGGGGAACCAGCGTCAGGGGAATCGCATTCTGATTCAAGATCAGGCTGTTGACTGGCGCACCGTAGCCCGCCTGGATATCCTCCCATTCCCAGTTGGGGTTGATGGGATCACCTGAAAAGTAAGTGTCGTCAATGATCAGGCGATCGATCTGGGTAATCCCGCGACTGCGAATTTGCGACGCCAGGTTTTGCAGTTGCGCCGTTGTTAAGCTCGGATCACCCTGTCCCGCGACTCGCAAGGTGACTCCTGGTTCTGGCACCCGGTAGACGGCTGTCCGGATGCGAAACTGTGATCCAAACTGAGTCAGAGCCGCCGCCGTGGTCAACAGTTTTGCATTGGAGGCGGGGATGAAGAAGCGATCGCCCTCCCGCTGAAACAAAACTGGCCCTCCTACGAGAGGCTGCACCTGAATTCCCCAGCGCACCCGTTGAAAGGCTGGACGATTGAGAATTGCGTTAATCTGCTGTTCCAGTTGGGCGGGGCATACGGTGGGAGGCGTGGCCTGAGAGATCAGCGATTGACGAGGAGAAACCTGAATCGCTGATGCCTGACGGGTCTGGAGCGGTTGCATCGCAGTTGCCCGCAGGGGTAACGGCTCCCCGCCCAGACAGGCAAATCCCGCCAGTAGCAACCCCAGCCTCCAAAAACTCATGGTCGGATTGAACCTGCTCACACCCGATCGAGTTTTTCTTCAAGAGGTTTACAAAAAGGCTCAACGCCAAACTTCAGGACGTAGATCGCCACCAGCGATGCCAGTCCCCCAGGAATCCCCGCCTCTCGACTGAAAGACTGCACGCCCCGACCTAACGAGGACTCGTCCAGCAGACCCCGCACATCAGAGGTACACAGCACGGCTCGCCAGCGTTTGGCAAATCCTTCCAACCATTGGTCAGAGGTGTCCGGTTCCTGACCTGCTTGCAGCGCCAGCGTGATCGCCGCATCCTCCAGGTCTCCTTCGCAGTCCTCCAGAATATCCAGTGCCTCCATCGCCGCATCGTTTTCGGCCAGCGCCGAACGGTAGCGGGCGATTTCTTCCAGGGTTACACTATCCATGCCGTTACATTCGTTAATGTCGTCACTTTACCACCTGCGGTGGCTTCCGCCATAGGCGGTATGATTTTGGCGGGAATCTGCGGCGCTCAGCGTTACACGTTTCCACCTTTCCTATGAAAACCTCTGCGTTGCACAAAACGCATCTCTAAGAAGAAAGATGCCCCTTAGCCCCCTACAGCAGCAACTGGAACAGGAACTTGCCTACTGGGACAACGTACTGCGTACCAAACCCGATACAGCTACGGTATTCGTGCGACGCGGTATGACGCTGTTCAAACTAGCCCGAATTCCGGAGGCGATCGCTGACTTTGACCACGCCGAACAGCTAGACTCCAACCTTACGCCCTACCTCTGGCAGCGGGGATTGGCCTACTATTATGCCGATCGGTTTGAAGAAGGTGCCCGTCAGTTTGAGGTCGATCTCCAGGTGAATGGCCGCGACGTGGAGGAGACCGTGTGGCGCTACCTCTGTCTGGCGCAACTCCACGGTGCAGCCTCCGCCCAGCAAACGCTGCTGGAGGTGAAGAACGATCCCCGTGCGGTGATGCGGCAGGTGTACGAACTGTTTGCCGGACGGTGTAGTCCAACGGTGGTGCTGGAGGTGGGCGATCGCCAGGGCACCCACGGCAGGTTTTATAGCCACCTCTATGTCGGTCTCTGGCAGGAAGCCGCAGGTGAGACAGAACAGGCAAAACACTACATCGGGCAGGCCGCCCAGCGGTACAAAGTGGAGGATTATATGTGGAATTTAGCGGTGGTTCATCAGAGCGTTAGAGGATGGAAAGATGACTGAAGCAAAACCCACCATTCTCGCGCTTGACTTCGACGGCATCATCTGTGACGGCCTGATCGAGTATTTCCAGACTTCCTGGCGGGCCTACTGTGAGATCTGGTCACCGTCAGACACCACTCCTCCCGCAGGGCTGGCGGAGTCTTTCTACCGCCTGCGACCCGTGATCGAGACGGGTTGGGAGATGCCGCTGGTGCTGCGATCGCTCCTCACAGGCACACCCGAGTCCGAGATCCTGACCCACTGGGGCGAGATCGCTCAGCAGTTGGTGGCGTCAGAAAAGCTGGTGCCCGCTGAGGTGGGAGCGCTGGTGGATGGGGTGCGCGATCGCTGGATTGCCGCCGATTTGGACAACTGGCTGTCGCTGCACCGCTTCTATCCCGGTGTGACTGAATGGCTGACGCAGGTGCTCCAGCAGCCCATTTTCACCTACATCATCAGCACCAAAGAGGATCGGTTTATCTTGCAACTGCTCCAGCAGCAGGGCGTTGCGATCAAGAAAGAGCAGGTGTTTGGCAAGGAGCACCGTCAGCCAAAAGGGCAGATTCTCCGCACGTTAATGCGGCAATCTTTTCTAGATAATGGAGAACATCCGTCGGTCTGGTTTGTGGAAGACAGATTGAAGACGCTCCAAAATCTCGAAACTCAACCCGACCTGGACTCTGTAGAGCTATTTTTGGGGGACTGGGGATATAACACGGAGGGCGATCGGGCTGCGGCGAGGGAGAGCGATCGGATTTACCTGATTTCGTTGGCCCAGGTTGTCCAGGATTTTAATTCATGGATTTGAAGATTAAGCGTACAGGCTTGCAACAAACTCCCCGTAGCCGTTGTACTTCTGCGTCGGTACCTCCTCCCAACTGAATTGATTGCCAGGGCCGATCAGCCGCTCTTTGGCCTGCGACCAACGGGGGTGGGACACTTCGGGTTCGACATTGGACTCGAACTTGTACTCGTTGGGACCGATGGTGTTCCAGTAAGTAGCAGGCTGCTTGTCGATGAACTCGATCTTGACGATTGACTTGGCTCCCTTGAAGCCATACTTCCAGGGTAGAACTGCTCGGATGGGTGCCCCGTGCTGTTTCGGCAGGGTATGACCGTAGACACCCACGGCGAAGAAGGCCAGTTCGTTGGCCATCTCATCAATTCGCAGGCCCTCAGTGTAGGGCCAGGGGAGGAACTGGGAGGGCGGGAAGCTGGGGCCGGGTGTAATCTGACGTTGGCGATCGTAGTAGGAGGTGAATCGGACAAATTTTGCTGCCGCTGTGGGTTCGGCGGCTTGCAGAATCGCTCGCATTGGGAAGCCAATCCAGGGGACGACCATCGCCCAGGCTTCCACACAGCGGAATCGACAGATTCGTTCTTCTAGCGGAAAGGTTTTCATCAGGTCGTCGAGGTCGTAGGTGCGGGGGTTCTTCACCAGACCGGAGACTTCTACTGTCCAGGGGTCAGTTTTTAACGCCTGGGCTTTTGGCCAGATGTTCTTGCCGCTGCCGTACTCATAGAAATTGTTGTAGGTGGCCGCGAGGATTTCGTTCGTGAGGGGGCGATCGACCTTCGCAAAGTTGGGGTTCACGGGCACTTGCAGTGGAGAAACTCCCGCAATGGGTGCGTTCCCATCTGCTAACTGCTGCTGACAGCCCAATAAAGGCAGCGCTGCACCTGCAATGCTGAGACCTGCCGCCCCTTTCAAAAACTTTCGACGGCTCCAGAAGGCCGCCTCATCGGTGACCATTTTTTCAGGCAACTGCCAGGGTTTAGGCAAATGAATGAAGGGCATATCAGAGATTTAGTAAAGATTTGTGAATAAGCGATCGCCCCCTTATTCTACAAAGACGTGGACTGTCCTGGTAGGTATTGGTCAAGGCTAAACGCTACAAACCTCCGAGGTCTTGCAGAAACAAGGGTAAAACCT
This sequence comes from Elainellaceae cyanobacterium, assembly GCA_044356135.1. Classification (GTDB taxonomy): domain Bacteria; phylum Cyanobacteriota; class Cyanobacteriia; order Elainellales; family Elainellaceae; genus CAZVXA01. Next base: position 4,951 of record JBIKWV010000089.1, on the reverse strand, counting down.
ATGCTTCCTGGTCAGACCTCGGAGGTTTGCTCAAGGCTAAGGACTACTTCGCCGCTTTCGCCCGATTCTGCATCAACAGCTTCTCAAAACTGAGGGCAATCACTGCCAATGTCACGATCAGAATCCCCAGAATCTGAATCCCCTGAAGCGCAGTCCGATTCCCCGGTGTAATTGCAAATGCCAGCAAAGCTGTCAACGCCGGACCACTGGAGGCAATGATTGAAGCGCGGGCAGCTCCCATCCGTTGAACGCCCAGGTTATTCAACAAATAGCCCACCAGCGTCAAACTGCCCAACACAATGCCGCCCAGGATCAGACCGCCCAGATTCTTCGGTGGCTCCTGCACGCCGAAGGGCAACAGCATGATGTTGGTCAGGATGAAAATGGTGACAAACTGAATAAAGCTGACTGGAACGGGATGCAGTTTGCGGAAGCTGATCTGCATCGACACCAGATACAGCGCGAACAGACCCCCCGATAGAATGGCTGCCATGACGCCGCCCGGAGAAATATTGGTAGTCGCGGTGAGGCGAGGGAAGGCCGTCAGCACCACCCCCAGCAGGATTGCAAACATCACACCGATGCGCAGGAGCGTGGGGCGATCGCTGAACAAAAACCAGGCCAGCGGCACCGTCAGCAGCGGATACATGAACAGGATTGTTACGGCCACCCCCGGACTCGTGGCGGCGATCGCCAGATAAATAAACACCTGCGACCCAAATAAAAATGCTCCGCTGAGGATCACGGTCCACATCAGACGGCGATCGCGCGACAGGAAGAACATCTTCACATCCCGCCACACTGGTGGATACAGCGCCTTCGCAATGAAGATCATGATGGGAACCACCACCAGCATCCGCAGCCACAGAATCAGTAGGGAATCGCCAAAGCTATCCAGGGTAATGGCCTGACCCAGGTTAAAGATGCCAAAGATGCTGGTGCGATTGCCGATAATGCCGACCACGACGTTGTGCAGCGAGAGCGCCAGGGTCGAGCAAAGGATGAAAATCAGCCCCATTTGGTAGGGCGACATCGTCCCGGAGGAGACGACGGTGCGGACGCCTGCCGGATTGGGGCGAGGGGCAGTTGGGGTTACCGCAGCGAACTGCTGGGTCGTCGCTGGTGCAGCGGTGGATGGCAGCGGTGGAGCAACAGCCGACGCTGACAGGGGGAGGTGGCCGTTCTCAACGGGCTGAACTGTACCCAGCGCACCTGAAGTTGGTTCCATTGGAAGTCGAGCTGACTCTGCCTGGAGCTTCTGGCTGAGCCGACTGACCAATGCCTCCAGCAGGGCTTCTCCCTGCTGTTCCAGGTTTTGCATCCGGTTGAGCTGTTTGCTGAGACTGCTCTGATAGCTGGAAAGATCCTGCTGCAGAGAGCCGAGCGCCTGCGCCAGAGCTGAATCTAGTGCACCCACCTGCTGGAGTGCAGCCTGACTGGATTCATGCCCAGGTAGGGGTAGCCCAGATGCACCGGGAACGGCCTGCCCCGGTTGACCCACTTGTTTCGAAAGAAGACCATAGAGATGGCTGGCCAGCGCCTGCGCCAGTTGCTTGGCCCACAGTCGCTGCTGGGCAAGCTGCTGTTGAGTCAGCAAAATTTGATGCTGTGACTGGAGCATCTGCTGCTGGGCCTGAAGTTTTTCAATGTCGTTCAAGAGGCGCGATCGCTCTGCCTGGAGCCGATTGATGTCCTGGCTCAGATTGGCCACCAGATCCTGCTGCAACACCCGCAAATCCTGCTTCACCGTTTGCAGCATCTGCTCGATGGTTTGTGGATCATTCGTGTCCGTGTCGTCGGATCGATTGATAATTTCACCCATCAGTTTGCAACCCCAACCGTTTTGATCTGGACTGGCTCGATTCGATCTGCGTATCAGTGTATCGGAAAGACCGCTGTCTTTGCTTTAAGCTGATTTAGTGTACCCGGATTGGGGCAAAGCATACACGAGGGTAGGTGTGAAACTGCCGAAAGGGTAGATAATGGAAGAGTTTTTCTCAATCTCTCCTCTATTGTTTTCTTCAGCCATGCGAACCCATTATTGCGGTCAACTTCGAGCAAACCACGTTGGCGAAATAGTGTCCCTCTGCGGTTGGGTTGACCGACGGCGCGATCATGGCGGCGTTATTTTCCTGGATTTGCGCGATCGCACGGGCATTGCCCAGATTGTCAGCGATCCCCAGCGCACCCCTGCCTCCTATGAAACGGCAGACAAGCTGCGCAACGAATACGTGGTTAGAATCACCGGGCGCGTTACCAAGCGTCCCGAAGAATCCCTCAACCCCCGACTGGCGACGGGCGAAATCGAGATCTACGCCGACCAGATTGAGCTGTTGAATCCCGTGCGTAAACAGCTTCCGTTCCAGGTGTCCATGGCGGAGTCCGAGTCTGTACGTGAAGATCTGCGCCTCAAGTATCGCTACCTGGATCTGCGGCGGGAGCGGATGTCTCACAACCTGCAACTGCGCCATCAGGTGGTCAAGACTCTGCGCCGCTATCTGGAAGATGAATTTGGCTTCGTTGAAGTTGAGACCCCCATGCTGACCCGTTCTACACCGGAGGGCGCACGGGACTATCTGGTGCCCAGTCGGGTGAACCCGGGGGAATTCTACGCCCTGCCCCAGTCGCCTCAGTTGTTCAAGCAAATTCTCATGGTGGCGGGGGTCGATCGCTATTACCAGTTCGCTCGCTGCTTCCGGGATGAAGACTTGCGGGCCGATCGCCAGCCCGAGTTTACCCAGCTCGACATGGAGATGAGCTTCATGTCGCAGGATGAACTTCTGGATCTGAACGAGAATCTGATCTGTCATTTGATCAAGACTATTAAAGGGGTCGAACTGCCCCGCCCCTTCCCCCGTCTCACCTACCAGGAGGCGATGAACCGCTACGGTTCCGACAAGCCTGACACCCGCTTTGGTCTGGAGCTGGTGGAAGTGTCGGATCTGATGAAAGACTCCGGTTTTAAGGTGTTTTCAGGGGCCGTTGCCAGCGGTGGGATTGTCAAGGTGCTGCCGATCCCCAACGGTAATGATGCGATCTCAAATGTGCGAATCAAACCGGGCGGCGACCTGTTTAAGGAAGCCACCGATGTGGGGGCAAAGGGGTTGGCCTACATCCGGGTACGCGAGGATGGCGAGATTGACACCATTGGCGCGATTAAAGACAACCTGACGGAGGAGCAGAAGCAAGAACTGCTCAGCCGCACCGGAGCCAGACCAGGTCATCTGCTGCTATTTGGGGCAGGAGATGCACCAACCGTTAACAAAACACTGGATCGCTTGCGTCAGGTGGTCGGTCGAGAACTTGGCCTGATCGACCCTGACAAGATCAATCTGCTCTGGGTTGTGGACTTCCCCATGTTCGAGTGGAATCCCGATGAGAAGCGCTATGACTCGCTGCATCACCCATTTACAGCCCCTCGCCCGGAACATGCCGGCGACCTGAAGAACGCCCTCTCCCTCTCCCATGACCTGGTATTCAACGGCTTTGAAGCGGGTGGTGGCAGTATGCGGATTTATCAGTCGAAACTTCAGCAGGAGGTGTTTGACCTGCTCGGCATCAGCCCCGAAGAGGCCCGCAACAAGTTTGGATTCCTGCTGGAAGCTTTTGAGTATGGTACTCCTCCTCATGGTGGGATTGCCTACGGGATCGACCGCTGGGTCATGCTGCTGGCCGGTGAAGAGTCGATTCGGGATGCGATCGCCTTCCCCAAAACGCAGCAGGCCCGCTGCCTGATGACCAATGCGCCTTCTCCGGTGGATGTCAAACAACTGAAGGAACTGCATATCGCTTCGGTCGCAAAACCCAAAGACTAAGGAGATAGACGCGATTAAGCTTGTAACCCCAAAAGCAATTCCGCTCGCACAGCGGGCGGAATTGCTTTTGGGGTTTCGACTTTTTCCACGGTTGGCTCACATCTCTGTTTCGTCAGCAATCGCCTGGACGGTGGCGATCGCCAATCCTAATGAGGTCGCCACCTGTTCTACGCTCAACCCTAATCCCAGCAATCGCGGCACTGCTTCTTGGAGGTTCTGCTGTGCCTGCTCTGCCCGCAGTCGTTCCTGCTCTGCCCGCAGTCGTTCCTGCTCTGCCCGCAGTCGTTCCTGCTCTGCCTGCTGTTGCGCCCGTTCTGCCCGCTGCTCCAGTTCCACCGAACTCAAAAACCGTCTTCCATCGGGACGATACACGACCAGTTCAGCTCTCGGTTGCCACTCAAAGCGAATATCCAGGCGTGGACTGACCCATCCATTCATCTGCGGGATTGGCACCAACGTTTCATCTTGTCGCTGCCAGCCTTCCAGCGTCAGAAAATCCGGGTCGTAGATGTAGTACTCTTCGACCCCATACCGTTCGTAGAAGCCAAATTTGAACATCATCGCTTCCTCACCACTGCGGGTTCGGTTGCTGTCCGACAGAATTTCAAACACCACCTGAGCGGGGATATTTTCCTCCTGCCATTGTTTATAGGAGGGCCGTTTTCCTTTCGGTCGGCCAAATACCACCATGACATCGGGAGCTTGACGCGGAACTGGAAGCGCATTCACTTTAACGGGATACCAGAACAGGTCAGCGGCAACGAATACATCAGGCTGGTTTGCAAACTGAATTTCTAGATTCTCCTTAATCATGACAATCCAGCGGTACTGCTCCGTGCTTTCAGCCATTGGTTTGCCATCGCCAGAGGGGTAAAGGAGATCCTCGTTGAAATCAAGGGCGGTGCTCATAATCGCAACCTTCTAGAAGGTGAAGGAGAATTGCACTGAATTTATTCTAGAGGGTGTCCCGATGTCTGTCTGGAGTTATAACGGTTTTCATTCGCATCAGGTACGGGGGTGTGGGGGCGGTGTCCCCACGCAGGGGAACACCCCCTGCCCCCTCAAGGGGGAACACCCCCTGCCCCCTCAAGGGGGAACACCCCCTGCCCCCTCAAGGGGGAACACCCCTTGGATCG
>JBIKWV010000981.1:0-2690 GCA_044356135.1 Elainellaceae cyanobacterium | reverse complement strand
TGCCTTCGTTCCGGCTGCGGTCAACTCAGGCTCCAGAGGACGAATCAGCCAGTTGTAGAGCTGCTGGGCGGGAGGCACTGGATTGCTGTCGGGAGACTCAAGCGCCTGACGGAAAGTGGCGATCGCCCGGTTCAACTCACTACGGCTGATCTGTACCGTGCGTTTGGTTACGGAGCCATCAGGTGTGAGTAGCAGCAGTTCCAGACGATTCTCCAGCACCAGTGGATACAGCAGAACAGTGGGCTGCTCAAATTTGCGGAGCTTCTCTTGAATGGCTGAGATCTCTGTAGGTGAAATTGCCTGGTGCATATCGGGGGGCTGCTGGGCGATCGCTGCTTGATAGGACATACCCTGACTCAGAAGCAGGGTGATGAGCATCCCTGATACCAGAAATAGAAAGAATCTCATAGGACGAATGAAGAATCGCATTGGCTGTATTCCTCGAAAAGGTATTACTGAATCGCAAAAGCTACATACGGAAGCCTGAAGAGAACACCCTCCTGGCCTTGCAGCTACCTATTCCAGAGGTGAGTAAACCTATGCAGTTTTAGAGAGCGGATTGGGGGCGATCGCACCTATGCTCAACACGCGATCGCAGTTCAACTTGCTAGACGCACTTGACGTAACAGCCGACAACACAGGCACCAATGGATAACTCCTCAGTTCATTAGAGTAGTTTGGATATGTGAGGCAACTATCTCTGAGTCCCGTCGCTTTAAGATGATGATTTAGGCGATCGCTACCTGAAAAAGAAACACCCCTTACTCCTACCCCTCGTCTGGAGCCTCAGCAATCAGATGATGGTACTGCTCTGGCAATTCCCCTTCACGCCAGAGCTTCTCAAAGATGGCATCTCGCAGCCATTCGGTGCGCCCTTGCTTGCCTCGAATAATCTGGTCAATATCCTCCGGCATCCGCACGCTCAGCGGACGCTCTGCCATCGGCACCTCTCCCTGCTGCTGAAAGCGGGTGAGATAGTCGCGTCGGATCGGTGGCTTGGTCATACTTAACCAGAAATTAGGGCATTGATATAGCCCAAGTATACCCGGCTTAACTAACCCATGAATTTATCAGCTTCGCTTATCAAAAGCAGCGAAATTCCAGCAGTTTGATCAGAAATCGTAATTAAAAAAGGTGTAAAATCGCCTTTCTGAATCATTCAACCCACGTATACATGGGCTACAATAATTGCATGAGGAGTTGACAGCCGAATCGGACACCGGAAGCCAAGAAGTACGGGGAAACTGCTGTTACCGCAGAACTGGAGACCGGAGCAAGCCGCCCATTGGGAGAGCCGCTATCAGGCAGATAGGAACTTCGCCAGCCGTCACGGAAATATTTGACTTCAAGCATCGATTCACCACCGTACAACAATGCCCCGGTTGAGTTGGAAGTCTGCCGGAGCATTGCCACAGCACACATCAGGAGAAATGTACCGTGACTTACGAATTTACCGCAGATTGCATCCGCGCAGAACAGGAAGACAACGCCGACAAAGCACGAGAAGACCGCTACCTTGACGGCTCCACCGATGCTGCATTTAGTCGGTTGCCAGAGTTTGCCGACGAAACCTACCTCGCAGGCTACATCGCCAAACTCAAGGAATTGCCTCAGGATGCCGCAGGACGCATCCGCTACGATTCACCCCGCAAGCATTTTGCGTTTGGCTACATGGATGGGGTGGGCAACGCCATCAACGGCGAGAGCAACGACGAATTTTGACCTTACCGCTTCATGAGGAAGTTGGCAAACTGCTGGCTTCCTCTCCTCAGTACTTCAAACCATTCAAAGGAGTTCATTATGCCGCGCACAACAGCTCAAACTAAAGCTCAATCCAATGGGCATCGCTCATCAACGACTGACATCATTCTCACGGCTGCACCAACCGCTGTAGAGCGAGATGTATTTGATTCAGAGGAATTTGAGGGGAGCCGCGATTCCTTCCCCTATCTGCAAATGCTGAATCACCAGAGCTTGGAGCAGTCCGGCTTTTTCATCACGCTGGAGAATGCCGAGGCAGTTCATTTCAACCCCACTGAAGAGTGGACTCCCTACACCGAAACCTTTCAAAGCGGCGAATCCTCTGATGGCTATCGCAGCTTGTTGGCGCGGTTTCTGATCCTGCGGAAATCCAACCTGCTGATGTTTGATCGGGAGCAGGGTGAATTCATTGGTGAGTACAAGAAGTCGCAGTACGACAAGAACACAATGGTTCTGAAGCGGCGGTTTCTGGTGTATCTCATCAGCAAGGACAAACATCTGCTGCACGACACCCCACTGCTGCTGACCGCGAAGGGAGCCTTCTGTGGCAGTTTTGGCGAAACCGTTGGCAGGTTTCATGCCGACATGAGCAAGGCATACACTCAGGCAACAGGGGCGAAGAAATTGCGGGGCGATCGCTTCATGGCACTTTCTATCCTTGCAGTCAAGGTGAAGCCCGAACTGAAGGGCACAACCAAGAAATCCTGGACTTGTTCAGTCGATACCTATGGTGTGCCGACTGCGGAGAATTGGAAGTCCTTCTTTGTTGGCTACAAGCCGGAACTCAAAGAACGGATTCTCAAGGAGTTTGAGGGATGGGTGGAGTTCGGCAGTCCTCAACGGGAGATGCCCAGCGCAACCGATTCTAAACCGACTGAACAGGTTTCAGAGAACCGTGTGGATGATGCCTCAGATGACGACTATGAGGA
>JBIKWV010000980.1:0-2693 GCA_044356135.1 Elainellaceae cyanobacterium | reverse complement strand
TCGCTTTGCCCATCCTACGAATAAAGAGTCTTTGTGCAATGCACCCTATTTGATTACCGAGGTAATAGGGGGATGAAAACCTTTGTTTACAAATCAGCTCTCAGTTGCTGGCTATGTCCCAGGAATCCTTAGCGTTAATAGTTCGCCGATTTTAGTATATTCAATCGGACCACCCAGTCGCATAATTGGTTTCATTGCTGTGGTATCGACTAATCCGAGGGATGCGCGATATAAATCGCTCCGCACATGAAATCTGATGACTCTACCAATGACCAATGTGTTGGTCGTTCCTTCTACGGGAACAATCTGCGTTACCTTGCATTCCATTGCGGCTGGCGTATGTGCCAATCGCAGCGGTCTGACATCAGTGGAAGCAATCGTATCGAGATGCAAAACTTCAAATTCACTAATTTCAGCAGCATACTCAGCAGCAGATTTAACCATTGACTGAGCCATTGACTCATCGACAACATGACAGACAAATTCGTCTACTTCACGGACATTACGAAGCGTGTCTTTATCGTGAGGTTCATAACGGCGAGAAGAAACCGAGAACATAATCGTTGGCGGGAACCCTGCAACTGCGTTAAAGAAGGAGTAAGGGGCCAGATTGGTCTTTCCTTGCAAGCTGATGGTTGAGATCCAGGCGATCGGGCGTGGAGCAACAATGCTCGTCAGCAGGTGATAGGCGGCAGGGTCTATCATTTCAGCAGGTACAAACGAAAGCATAGCAGCCCCCTAATCTGTTGTTAGCCTTTTGATAATTGGTTCTGTGCAGCCCGGTTTTCCAGAAGGAGCGGAATCAGAAAAAGCTCCACCCCGACCAGCAAAAAGATAGAAATAACAAAAATAATTGCACCGATCGCATTCAGAGAAGGGTCAAGATTAAAAGCCATGAAGCTGTAGATCGCAACAGGCAGCGTCGGATGGAATCCCGAAACAAACCAGGCGATCACAAACTCATCAAACGAAAAGGTAAAAGAGAGCAGCCAGGCTCCTGCGATGCCGGGAATCGACCAGGGGAGAACGATTTTAAATAATGCCTGCCACTCCGACGCACCCAGATTCCAGGCAGCCTGCTCAATGTCTGCGGGCATTTGGGCGAGGCGAATTGTGATGAGGGCGATCGCCGTGGGCATCAGGATCACAATGTGGGTCAGGAAAACACTGAACAGTTGTCCTTGCAGGTTAATGCGCGAGAGCAATCCTAGAAACGCAACGCCCAGAATCAGCGGCGGGATCAGAATGGGAACAACTAACAGAATCGAGAGCGCCTTCCTCCCAAAAAAGTCGAATCGATTCAGCGCGTAGGCAGCAAAAAAACCAATGACCGTTGCTACCGCCGCTGCCAGAGGAGAGACAATCAGGCTGTTCTTCAAAGCTTCCAGTAAGCGCCCGTCTGTCAGAAGAAATTGATACCATCGGAGTGTCCAGCCTGACCAGGGAAGTGCGGGTAGGCGGCTATCTTCAAACGAAAACAGCACCAGTGTCAAGATAGGCAGCAGCAGAAACCCGAATCCGAGGAACAGGTAGACCCATGCGGTTCCGTTCAACAGCCGATTTGTTAAGCTTCTTGAGGCTTGAGTCGTCATTGTCTTTACTGAGTTGATTCGGAGAGTTTTGATCCAATGAGCAGAACCAGGATCATGATGAGAATGAGAATAGTTGCCAGAGCTGAGGTGCGTGGCAGGTTGGTGGAGGCTGCATACTCGTTAAGGATCATCGTGGCAAATAGCGGTAACTTGCCAAAGATTGATTGCCCCGTTCCTCCGCCCAGGATAATTCCAGATAACACATCACCCAGACTGATAATGATGCCAAAGACTGCGCTATAGACAATTCCTGGTCGGGTCAACGGCAGCAACACCCGACAAAACACCTGCCAGTCGTTTGCGCCCAAATTCCGTGCTGCACTCAGCAGAGTGCGATCGACATTCTGCAACGCCAGGTACAGAATCAGAATCAGAATCGGAGCCAGGTAGTGAATCAGACCAATGCGGGTGCCAACCTGAGTAAAAATTACCGTAATCGGCTCATTGATTAAGTTCAGACCCTTCAAAAACGAATTGATCAGTCCTTGCTTATTCAGCAGCGTTTGCCACGCATACAGCCTGAGAATATAGCTACTCCAAAAAGGGGCGATCGCCAATAATATAGCCAGTCGTTGCAGGCGAGGCGGAACGACAAACGCGATCGCCATCGCAAAGGGATAGCAAAACAGAACAGCAAAGAGTGTGGCAGTGATACTGACCCATAACGACTGCACAATCGCGTAGGCATAACGAGATTTGCTGAAAAACTGCTGAAAAATATCAATGTAGTTGACCAGAGAGAACCCTGGGATCAGACGGAAATTGTCAACAGTCCAGAAGCCAATCCAGATCAGAAAAAGTAGTGGTAGCAGAAATAAGATGCTGTCGTAGATCACAGCAGGCGCAAGGCAAACCAGCCGGATCAGGTTGGATTCACTGAGGGCTTTCGACCGTTTATTGAACAAAGGAATTGAATTGGCCACCGTTCAAATTCACTCCATCCTCATTAGACTTACGGCGTTTTTCACACTGGTGAGAAGGGGTGTGGGGCGGTGCCGTTCGACGAGCGCTTACCCCGAAGCTCCTGCACCCCAAAATCTGTACCTGATTCGCCAGCAATAGGGTTTTGGGGTCTGGCAATTGCTTTGCGGCGCGGCGAAG
>JBIKWV010000979.1:0-2698 GCA_044356135.1 Elainellaceae cyanobacterium | reverse complement strand
CGCCGATTTTTTCTGAAACGCTGGCTCTGCCAGCGTTTCAGAAAAAATCGGCGCGATTTAGTCAAGAGTCCAGTAGGTATTCACGGTTATCAGGGCGGGGTGCAAGGGTTCTACCGTTGCACCCCGCCCTGATAACCGATTACTCGAATCGTTGATTTCTGGATGACCAGCGTTTCAGTGAAAACCTGCTGCGATCGCGCACTACCAGACTGGGTGGATTGCCGTCTTGCAGGTCTGCGATCGCTACCATCTGACCATTCACGCTGCTGTAGATCAGACTCCCCGTACTCGACAGGATTACTGTTTGGGGTGGAGCTGTTTCGGTGGGGCGAATGGTTGCAATGGCTTCGGATTGACCATCTCCTGTCAGGTCGATTAACTGCACTGCCCAACTCCCGATGGCCTGGAGATTCACCTCTGATGAATTTGTGGAAACGGAGAGGGTGGGTTGTGGAAGCTGCTGCATCAGCGTGGTCATGACTGCGTTGGTCCAGGTTGGCTGCTGCTGGTGCAGGTCTTCCAGGGTGATGGTGCGATCGGGCTGCACCCACTGGAGGGTTGTGGGCGTAGCGGACAGCAGTGGCATGGGCGCACTACTCAGCCCCGGTTCTACTGAGGAAATATCACCCGCCGCAACAACAGCCAGTAGCTCCGGCACCCCTCCCACCAACCGGACGGCTTGCACGGTGGCATTGAGGATTTGCAACTGATCATCGCGCCAGGTCATCAGTTGCAGATTTGCATTGGTCTGGAGTCCCATCAGGTGCCACAGGTAGCGGGGGGTCAGGGCATTGCTGGAGCGGCGCAGGGGCGATCGCTGCCAGCCCTGGCTCGTCTCAAACCGGGTCACCTGAATTCGGTATGCTGTTTGTCCGGGCGACAGTTGAAAAGGTTTGTCGTCGGCAGTTTTCCAGTTTTGGGTGGCGCTACCAATGGGGATGGCTTCCCCCAGCAGGCGACCGGGGCTGCTGGGTAGAGACGTTTGCGCGACCGGAGTGCTGTCCAACAGGCGCAGAATTTGCTGGGTGCGCGGATGCAGCGCCAAGCTCTGCGGCGAAATCTGGTTCTGCTGCTGCAACCATGCGATCGCTGCTGCCCGTCCCTGCCGTGCGTAGACGAACAGCCCTCCCACCGTTTGCACTTCCAGCGAAGGCGATACCTTTAAGGCTGCCTCCACCCGTTCCCAGAGGCGAGGGTTACCGTTCAGCAGTGTTGAGAGATCGTAGCCGTCTTGAAACGCTGACCGCATCAGCTCCATTGTCTTCTGCCAGTTGCCATCAATAATCTGCACGGTAATTTGTTCAGCGGGACTGGCCCAGGTGCGTTTTGCCTGGGCGCGGGTGAAGTTCGCGTGCAGGCCGATCACGTCCAGTTGGGCCTGAGCTGAAGCGGTCCAATCTCCACCCCATCGGCGTTTGAGTGATTCTAAAAGTTGCTGGGCTGGCATCCAGAGGCCACTCCTGGCCAGCAGCAGGGCATTATCATACGCAGCGTCGTCGAGGGCGGACTGCTCCAGAGAAATTGGAAGAAAGTGAACGGGAGTGGTGAGATTCGTGGGCTGCGATCGCACCTGCCACACTGCGTACTGCGGCTCCAGTCCAACCGTTTGGTTCAGCACCAGCTCAGAGGTTTTGCTTCCGGTAATCGTCTGCCATCGGGGAGGCTGCCCGGCGGGACTGCTCCAGGGCATTTCCAGACTGATGCGCGATTTTCGCCCGTCGTACCGTCCCAGTTGACCATACAAAATGGAGCCGCTGCCTTCGCCCCGCTCACCGCTCAGCAGGAACCAGATGCCGCCGCCCGGTGCCGTTCCTTCCATCGTGGTCAGATTGTTCAGCGGCATGGCATCCAGGGATCCGCGATGGGTGGTGGTTGCATCTGCCAGGGGGGACAGTACAAAGTATTCGTCGGGACCGCTGACGCCCAGGCGATCGATCACCCGCCACTCGGTATTTGCCTCCAGGGACGTGGAGCGATACACATGCAGTTCAGTAATTTGTCCACAGGTCTGGGAGCCTGTGGGGCAGTCTTTGATCAGAACGGGGACAAGAATGTCGCGAAAATTTGCTTCTACTGATCGATTGAGCAGGATAGGCTTTCCTAGTTCCAGTCCCTGCTGAGCGGCCTCCTGCTCCAGGTCGGCCATACTGCGGGGAATGTCATCGCGCACCAGGGCCGTTTGGTGCCATGCGGGCATTAGCCAGCTCAGCCAGCGCACAGAGCCAGGATTAATCATTAACCAGAAGGCCAGCCAACCAGCCGCCGCGATCGCCCCCGCTCCGCCCATCCACAGCAGCAGCACCAGCAGTTGTGACCAGACCGGAGGTTTCTCTGGCGGCGCGGTGACCAGGAGGTGGATACTGCCACCCTCGTCGTCCGCTGCCGTGACTGGAGGTTCTACAAGTCTCGTTGCTCGCTTTGAGAGGGAGTTAGAGGGGTTGAGGCTGGAGGTTTCCTGAGGGGGTGTTTTCGCGGCGTCGGGAGATACCCACACGCGAACCTTTGATGGACGTTGACTCAGCGGTTGCCCTGAGGAGCCATTGTCTGGCTGGCTGTCCGATCGCCCCTGCGGCTTTCTGGAAAATGGTTTGTTCTGGCGCTCCATCCCACGGTTTCCTCAATGGCGTTAATTTACTGCCTCAGGTCACACATCGACAACATCCCTGGAGGGATCTATAGCGGTTCCCACTCCTATGGG
>JBIKWV010000088.1:0-9779 GCA_044356135.1 Elainellaceae cyanobacterium | reverse complement strand
AAATCTGCCTGACTGAGAAAGCTACCTCGCCTGATCAACTTTTGCATCAAGATACCAAACCAGATCTCAATCTGGTTGAGCCAGGAGCAATGCTTTGGGGTGAAGTGGAACACAACCTGATGGGTGGGGTCTGTGAGGAACGCCATCCGAGTTGCCATCGATTGGAGAATGCCGCTTTTGCCCTTCACCCCCAACTCAATATCCAATCCTTCTCGTTCAGCGATGTAGCGCACTAAAGATTCCGACTGATGGATATTCAGGCAATCCATGATCAGATGCCATTTCTTTGCCAGAAGGTCAGTGGCAAGTGTCTGTTGGACATGAGCCAGATAATCTGCTTCCGTACGCGTCTGCCCCACACTGGCAGCAATCACTTGTCCACTTGCCACATCAAAGCTAGCAATCAAACTTTGAGTGCCGTGGCGAATATACTCAAACTCCCGCCATCGAATTTTCCCAGGACGCATCGGTAGGTCGGGGGCTTTGCGCTCTAATGCTTGAATGCCCGTCATCTCATCGAGACAAACCACTCGTTCGCCATCTGCTGCTGTGCTTGCCTGCAGGTAAGTCGCACAGATATAATCGTGCGGAGTTTTGCTTTGACGGTTTCGCGTTCTGTCCAGTCGATAGTGACATTCTTTCGGACAGCATCTACCAAGTCACGGGCGATCGCCTTTTCATCAAAAACGCAAGAGAACTCACTCAGCTAGAGATATGCCAGCAACAAACAGTCGTAGGGATGACTAAATCGGCATATCTTCACTTCTGGAGTTATTGGGTAATCGACAAACAAAATCTGAGCGAACCCAAGCAACCCATTGGTTATTGCCAACCTGATACCAAATTCGCCCATCTGTTCCATGAGTATAAGAGAAAATTGAAATTTCTTCGCCATCCCTAACGGCAAATCCTTGCTCCTGGAAGGAGTTAAGAACCATAGTACCTCCTGAGCCTACCGCTACTAAACCTCTTTGATAGTCTATCCCTGGTCCTTCTCTCAAAACTACTCTTGAACCAGGCTCCCGCGTGCATACGCGGGCATCAAAAGCCTCAGCCGCTAGAGGAACAGAAAGGAATGAAATGACAGAGCAGATAACAAGCAACCAGCTAAATCTCATAAGGGTACTCCAGCAGGGTTAGAAGATTCTTACAACCATTTTTTAATAGATGGTCAAACGTTACCTTTAGTCTTACATTCAGCACTCGCTTCTGATCAGGTGTCCTGATAAGCCAATATCATGTCTTGCGGTTTCCGATTTCTTATACACTTTTAGAGACGTGCCAAAGGGTTTTACTCGCTCATTCAACTCCAGGAATGCGTAGCAGTATCTTCTGAGAAACCAACATTTCAAACTGAGAACGAATGCCTCTCGCTGCAATCTGGTTAGAAATCAAGACTCCTGCTTCAATATTGCGTTGGTGAGCAGCTTCTGTAAAGTTGGCTGAGGTTACAAACACCTGCTCCTCATCGACAACAACACATTTTGCGTGCAAGCAGGCATTCGATTGACCTGAAAGCTCCAAAGATCTGGGATCGTAAAATACCTCCGGCATCCTCTGCCCAGACCAGACGTGTTTGCGAAAGTTCTCCGAAAATTGCCTCAACAAAGTGAAGTTAGGAGTTTTGTCATTGTACTGACGCTTAATGTTGAGAAATAAGCGAACGCTCAGTTTTGGGTTGGCGTCCATCCGTTCAACAAGCGGTCGAAAGAGTTCTTGTCCTTTAGCCCCTTGATCAACTGCGAAGCTGGAGATAAGGACACTGTGACGGGCACTGCGGAATAACTCACGGACAACAACTGCTGTATCCCTGGTCTCAGTGCCAAGCAGTTCAGGGCCAGTCCAGACCAGAGAGACTTGTTCCTGTTGCTGGTGTGAGATCGCCCTCTCCCGCGCCAGCAACTTCAGCATATACGCCATGTGAGCCGTGCTCATCCCCTGTTGCCGTAGCTGATTCAGTTCAGCGGCAACCGCCCCTACCAATTGCTCCGGCATATAGTTCGCCAGAATGAAGGAGGAGACCGGGAAGCGGAAACGATCTGTTTCCAGAGCAGCAGCCAAATCTATGAGCGCAGGACGGCTCAAGCTCATGAATGGAGACATCATTGCAATGTATCCGGGAAGAATGCAGATCCCAGCCCTGTTACTGTGTTAACAACCAATGCCCGATCCAGCATTTCATTGCGGCGTTCACAGGAAGTTTCAGCAATCAGCAAACACCCGTGACAAGCTGCTCCATGCAGCAGACGATCCTCCTGCTCATCGTCAGGTTGATGCTGGGCACAGACAGGATCGTTCGAGCAAAGCCGACCATACTCCAAGGCTCGACTGAGGTGTTCCTCTATCCGCCTGCCGACCTCGACTAATCCTCCCAGAGTCCCTTCTGAGCCAGAAGTACCAGTATGAAGCAAGATGCCATAGCCGATATCTTTGAAGGCATAGATCCGTTCGCGGATAGCGCTAGAAGCATAGCCGCAATCTAGAGACACGGCGGTAATCAGCAAATGGGAAAGGGAGTGCAGCATGATGTAGGCAGCACCCGGAAACCTGGCTTTTTCGTGGGGAATGCCCCTTGTATCCAGCCACTTCCTAAAGCCCTGTTCTAGCCGCTCCTCACGGGCTTTGACCTCTGGCCGTTCTAGCCACTGATGAACCGCATCTTTTCGGATGCTGATAAATACACCTTCTCCAAGGTTCTCAATCGCAGGCACCCATTTCGGCTCAAAGTCCAGGTTGGCTCTGCGGATGTTGATGGCTAAGTCATCGATTTCCCCTTCAATGTTGGGCATGGCCGCTTCAAAGCGCGTGAACCCGATGAGCGCCATTACCTCCCGCAGGCGATGCACCAGCACAATTCGATCAATGGACGATCGCCATTTTGTATCCAGGTCATCTAGGCGACGAGCATACCCCTGAAAGTCTTTGTCTGCCGTTAGGACTTCTTTGCCCATCTCTTCTGGACAGGCCAGTAGCGCTTCCAGCTCTACTTGCTTAATGCTTTTATCTGGAATGGATAGCCCACTTTTTCGGCGCTTCACCTCTGACCAAACGGTATCTGCTCCAAAGTTCGCCAAGTCTGAAAACTTGGGTTTCTTCAGTTCCTTCTGGATGTCTGCCAAATCCTCAGCGAACTGCAAATCATCCTCGTAAAAGCGATCGACTGCTCTTTTGAGTTCAGCAGCCTGATCAGGCATAGAGATGACGCTGAGAATCTGGGTGAAGTAGGCATTGCTGGCAGAGCGAACCAGCAGTCGGTTGTATTCAGCTTGGCCCGTTGCAACAAGGTCGCCATCACGGTTGGTTTTGTAGCCGACACAAATCTCCTGTCCACGCGGCCCTAACCAGGGGCGATGTCCCTGGCACTTACCCAGAACCTTTGAATCCTTGAGCTTTGCCTCAGAGAGGGGACGCCGTTTTCCGCACTTACAGCGAACAAAAATCTCCTCAAAATCGTTTCCAGACCCGCCCTCATCCAGCCAAAGCTGTTCACGACAGGTGGTGCTGAAATCGTTGTGAGCGAAGGCATACCAGTCAATGTCGCTGAGATGACCATTGGTGCAGGCTTGGACGAAGCGCACGGGAACTGCTGGACAGGATTTTCCTTCAAATTTCAGACCTCCTTTGACCGCACTCCACGGTACTAAAGGTCGAGTACGGTAGACCTTACCATTCTGCTTAAATGTTTCGTCTACCTGAGCCAGAAACCAGGTAGGAAAAACAAAGGCATCAATTCCGCTGATTGCCGCCTGAGGATCGCTTGATTGCTGAGGTGGAGTGTAAAGCTGAACGTCCTGTCCATCATTCAATCTCAAGCTTTTTGAAACCTTGTAGCGGAGGCGATCTTCTCGAATTGGCTTGCGCTCACCCTTCCAATAGGTCAGTCCGGAGATAACAACCGAGCGCGTCGGCAGATCAACCATTGAACCAGGGCCAAATGTAGTTAGCACCTGGCTCTGACGCAGCTCTCCATTAGGCTTGGACTTGCTTTTCTTGTCACTCATTTGCCTTCGTCCTCCACATCCATGCCGTAAGGGTCTCGTATCCACAGATTGACGGTCGCTTCAACATCGCGCAAACTGCGGTAAGCCTTGAACTTCTGGCGTTCACGGGGTTCTTTGTCTGCATCTGGGTTAAGCGCATCCAGCAACAGTGGAGGAGCTAAATCTGCTTCCTTCTGGTATTGCAGTCGCTTGTCTCGATTAGCAATCTGTTTCCAGGTGTCCATGAGATCAAGCACCTGTGCCCTGACCTGTTGCCGCAGCTTACTGGTCGCAGCGGCATCTAAATCTGGGGTGTGGCTTTCAGCGCGACAGGCGATCGCCTCAACTACCCCATCAATCGCGTCGGGTTGATTGTTGATATTCGAGGCTCCCAACGCAGGTGTCATTCCTGGAATGCCCAGGCGGGTCAGGGCAACCACAACTCCTGCCAATCCTCGATCCAATGCACGAGGAGAGAAGGGGGTGACGCTGGTTGCCTCAACTGCCCGATAGAAGCTGTTGTGCCAGCTCTGGAAGCGTTCGTAGTGGGAGCGATCGCGTGGACGGTGGACGTTGAGTAGCGTCACTACTAAACCAGGACGACTGGGATCTCGCCCAACCCGACTGCTTGCCTGGATGTACTCTGCGGCTGTTTTGGGTTGGCCCAGAACCACCATCAAACCCAACCGCACAATATCGAGACCCACAGAAATCATATTGGTGGCGAGTGCCACATCCACTCGTTCTTTTTCATGGAATGGCAGAGCCAATCGGCGCTTGGTGTTGGCAACCTTGTTGGTACTCACTCGTGAGGTCAGCTCTTCAGGTTCATCATCAATCTTGCGGCTGAGGAATGGGCCTACCAGTTCACCGTACCTGAGGCGATCGCCATACTTCGCTAACCGGGAACTCACTTCATCCTCAACAATTCGACGACTTCCCCCCAGTTCACGCAGGGAGCTGAAATATCCCATCATCGTCATGTACGGGTCAGCAGGGTTTTCTTTGTTCCGTTTGCCGCCTTGCCCCTCATACTGTTTGTAGGCAGATGCCATCAGCGCCAGATAGGTTCTTAGCAGAACGACCTTCAAACTGCGTCCCTGAGCCGCAACGCCCAGGTATAGGCGTCCGGGAACCGAGAAGTCAGTTTTAGCAAAAAATGAATCGTGGCGGTTGGGGCTTGGTGGCGGAAAGATATCGACATGGCTGCGACCAAACAGAGCTTGAATCTGGTGTTTTGCTCTCCGTACCGTTGCAGTTGAGGCGATAATCTTGGGGCGAATGGGCTTACCAGAGTCAGCGCTGGTATGGGAACAGAGGGTATCGATCGCTGTTTCATACAGCCCAACCATCGTGCCAAGAGGGCCAGAAATCAGGTGCAGTTCATCCTGGATAACCAAATCTGGAGGTGGGAGGTAGGTTCCCAGTGTTTTACCTGCGACCGTTGGATCAGCAGCACTGTAGAATCCCTCTCCCTCCTGGTAATGGGTGACACGCCCAAACAATGCACCCGTTTGCCCCACCCAGGGGAGAGCCGCGAACTTATCAACCGTAGCAATCATGAAGCAGGGCAAGCGTCGGTAAATTGGTTCATCGACTGCAAGGATTGGCAGGGGATTGCGGCTGCGGAAATCACAGTCACGATTGACGCAAACAACCTTGAGGTTTTTGGGAGCGTCTTCAGTAGGTTGAAGCTGAAAGGAGTTGGAAGAAAAGTTCTCTCCACACCAGGGGCAACGTTCCAGCGGAATCGGAGAGGGTTTGCTTTTGCTATCTCGCTTGAAAGCAAGGGTACGCTCACGGGCAGAGTATTCGTCTTTATCGCCTCTCTTGCCCAGTTTGTTCGGGGTTGCACCCTGCCCCACCCAAAGGCCAATCTCAAAGGGCCACTGACCCAATTTGGTTGGTTCTTTTTGACGTTCCAGCTCTAGCGCACAAATTAAACGAGCGGCTCGTTCTAACTGGTCAAGGGTGAGCAACCGCAGGGTGTAGCGCATGAGGACGCTCATACCAGCGGATTGGATATCCGGATATTTGAGGCGACGCAGCACCAGGGTAAAGGCGGCAAGCCCCAGGTAGGCTTCAGTTTTACCGCCACCTGTCGGAAAAAAGAGTAGGTCAACAATTCCCCGGTCAAAGCTGTCTGGTTTGGCAATGCTGACGAGGTTAAGCAGGATGAAGGCAAGCTGGAACGGTCGCCATGCAGGAGGCTTGAAACTCTCTGGAGGTTGGTTCAATTCTTGGCTGAGTTGGCGACGACGGGCGATCGCCACCGCTCGATTGGCAACCCGAAATGCTTCCAGCACCTGTGGATCAGCCAGGGCATGAATGCCAGATTCGATGCGATCGCACGCACGGCTGGCATCCGTCAGTAGCGCCTGGGCGACTTTGTTGGCCTGGGGTGGATGAATTGGGGTGTTCGATTGAGCGTTAATCCACTTACGATAGTCCAACACCATTGGACTGAGCATTTGCCGGATGACTTCTGCGCTCTCTGCATTAGCCAATGCTTCCATTCCAAGTTGCACATCTGGCAATGGAGCAGCTTCTACTCTGGGCACTTCAGCTACGGGTATCCAGGTGGTGCAGACCTCAGTGCAGTGGTGTTGGTCGGATGCCTGGGCAATAACAGAGACATTGTGCCCAACAGCGAACTCGTACTCGTGACGATACTGGAGGCTGGCGATCGCTTCATCAGGGTCTCTGCTATCTAAACCGCGTAGGTCTGAGCGAGGCACAAAACCTTCCAGACAGCGTACAATCAGGCAGGTTTGAAAGGCGAAGGACATCTCTTTCTCGCTGGAGCGCATCTCACGATAGTTCACAAGAAAGATAGAGACTGAAAGCGTCCCTGGTTCAAAGCGAGCATCGGTGATGGGGCGACAGTTGACGACTAAGGTGAGGCCGCTGCCGCCAGGAATGTCAATCTCGAAGGAGTCTTTGGAAGATTCGATGGGAACGAGAAGTGAGGCAGATTGAGCAATCCGTTGCCATCCCTCGATTTTGCGTTTCTTCTTGTCATCCGACTCCGCAGCTTCGAGGCTCTCATCTTCCAGTTCAATCGGTCTGTAATCACCCCAGTGGATCGTGGCTTGCAGTTCCTTCGTTTGCTGAGAGATTAGGAAGCTCATCCCCATTGAAGACGGGAATAGTGCTTTTCGAGCTGGGGCTGCTTCAGGTGATTGGCTGTCCTCACTTGCCGCCCCATCTCCCAATTCTTCCGAGTTGACATCACCTTCATCATCAGAGCGATCATCTGGTTTTGCGCCGAAGGGAGCCAGAAAACCAGTGAGATACCACTTGGAGGGAGCCTGCTTTAGCACTTCCCCCTGGTATTCGGCATCGTCAGGTTTAGGGCCAACTAAATCGATCTGAAGGGCATCGACTAGAGTGGAGCGAATTTCGGCAGAGGTCAATTGAGGCATGGAAACAGGTCTCCCAGACAATTTGGGTGTTTTAATTAGGCAACCGAAAACTGATCAATGGGTTTCACAAGGCAACAACACCTTGGCAGTACTTAGTCTTCTTCTCGTCGTATCAGCATTCTCAGGAGAATTTAGCCTATAGAGCTAAACGGTCTCGCTGGTAGGCAAACTTGGCGATCGCCCCTGCAATGACACCGTAAAGGGCAAGCCAGAGAATATGCAGCACAAGCTGATCGTCATATTTCATGCCTGCTGAAAACTGAATCAGCTCCCTGTAGTGGAAGAACGGAGAAACAACGATGAGGTCTTTGACAAAACTGGGGTTCTGAATGGGCATCAAACCACAGGAAAAGATGCCAAATGGGATGAGTAGCCCTGCAATCGAGTCGAGTGCTTTAGGCGGCACAACGTAGCCTAAAGCAATGCCAATGATTGCGAAGGGAATAACGCCAACAAGTAATCCACTGCCCAGCGTGACCCACTGCGTCACAGTGTAGGATAGGCCGAACTTATAGATGCCAATTGCATAGATGGTCGAGAGACTGCAAAGCAGAATAGCCAGCGTCATCATCAACTTAGCGATGATATAAACGCTTGGTTGGAGCGGTGTTACCTTCAACAGCTTCAGCCAGCCCTCAACTCGCTCAATCGCAACACGTTTCCCCAACCGATCTACAGAAAAGAGCAGCAGGCTAATGGCACTGAAGAACGTTAACCCCTGGTTCAACTGCTCAGAATTATTATTGTCAAAGGGCAGGAATGCAGCCAATGCTGAAAACAGAAGAATTCCCCCCAAATAGGTTGGAGTTCTAAAAACCTGTAGGACTTCTGCCCAGGACTGAGCGATCAACATCTGCAATGGGTTGACGGGTCTAGCGGGAAGAAGTGCGACTGAACTAGCCTGGATCTGGGCTTGTTCAGGCTGTTTGTCGTAAACCAGTTTTCCGTCTGTCAGGGTAATGATATGGGTCGCCAGGTCTTGAAGCTTCTCCTGTTCAGACTGGATGTGAGTGACCATGAGAATTGTCACTCCACTCTGCTTTAGCTGCTCGACCTGGTTCCAAAAAGCCTCCTGACCCGCCGCATCCAAATTCTTGGTAGGCTCATCCAGAATCAGTAGCTTGGGTCTGCCGACAAGGGCGATCGCAAAATAGAGCCGCTGTTTCTGTCCACCCGCCAGGTCACTCGGATACGAGTTTTGCTGATCGGTCAGGCCAACGGTTTCGAGAACTTCCTGAGTGGAAAGCGGATCAGGATAGTAGCTCCTGACCAAATCAATCAGTTCTTTGACCTTCAGGCTGTTGGGGGGTGTGACCTCCTGAAAGACAACCCCAACGTTCAACTTGGATGCTGCGGTGGTTGGGGAAACACCGCAGAGCTTAACGCTACCGCTGTCGGGTTGCTGTAGGCCGAGGATAATCTTGAGCAGGGTGCTTTTTCCGGCTCCATTAGCACCACGAAGGACGACCAGATCACCCTGGCGAACCTTCAAATCAATATTCCTGAGAATATTCCGCTTGCCAAACAAACCTGTCGTGAAGCCTTTTGTGACATTCGTAACTTCAATCAGATCCATACCCTTTCCCCAGTAGTAGATGGTGTGTTTGAGCGTTTAAGGGACAAACTTCTGGATCAGTAGCCAGCTTGCAAATCCAGCAACTGCGGCGGGTACAAGTGGTACTCCTACAACTGTGAGCAGGACAAGCACAGCAGCGCCTCCGGCTACAGCCCATACTCCTCCACCTGTCGCCACGCTTACAACAGACGGCACCATATGATTGAAGTGGGCCAGAAGAATGATAACGGCTCCAAACACGAGCAGAGCAAACCCTGCTTTGAGGATTCGATTTGCAAATACAGCCCAACTAAACGCCGAGGTTTCAGGGACTAATGCTTGTGAATTGCTTGGGGGGTTTTCCATAAACTGCTCCTGTGAAGGTTCAAAGTCAGGTGAATCACTTAGATAAATTGTCTGGCGACCAGGTATATCGCAAAACCAGTCCCAACGACGAGCGCAACAGGTGCTCCAATGATCGCAAGTCCTGTCGCTGCAACAGCACCAACCGCAAGACCCACTAAATCTTTCTGGACACCTTTCCCTTGTATATCCCCACTATTGTCGCCATCAGCAGGTTTAACAGGATCTGTCCTGTGATCATCACTGCCATTGGTTTTACCTTCTGGCTTAGAATTAGCTCTATCTGTAGGTTTCGGAAGATCAGCCTCCGACAGGCAACCCGACACGGAGGAAACCTCCGTCCATTCCAGTAGAGGGTGGCAGGAGTGTTGCAGTGCAAGCGTGTGCATCGTCAGTAAAGAGGTACAACTGACGAGAAACAAAATGGTGAAAAGGCTCTTTAATTGGTGACCGAGT
>JBIKWV010000978.1:0-2702 GCA_044356135.1 Elainellaceae cyanobacterium | reverse complement strand
CTGCGAAACGCTCTCGCAGAGAGCGTTTCGCAGCATTACAGAAAAGGCACTGCTTAATTCAGGGATGAATTTTTGTAGAGAGCCGCGCTTAGCGCGGCTCTCTACAAAAATTCATCCTCCCAATCAGCAGCGCCCAGGGAAAATAGTCAAAGGTTCAGGAAGTTCACGACGAAGCCTGATATACCCAGAGAAAACTGATGAACGAGACGCTAAACCGGGCGGTAGAACTGAAGCAAGAATTGATGGACTTTGTGCTGGATGCAGAGGGGGATCTGGCGATCGCCCTGGAGACATTCACCGCTGAACAACTGAAGAAAACCGATGGGCCAGAGATGAACCGCCGTGAGTTTGCGGTCGATCGGTTTTTGGTGCAGGGTAAGGTGAACGGACAGTCGCCGCTGGAGCTGTTTATCCAGACGCACCCAGAGTTGACGGAGGGCGATCGCCATCTGATTCAGGGATGGCAGCGAACCTTTATGGGGCTGTTTGCCGTGATCCAGTGGTCTGAGAACCGTGTGGAACTGATGAACTGGCTAACCCAGAAGCACTACTGGGTGGAGGTGATAGAAAGTTCGCTGGTGCAGCCCAAGTTTCGGCAATCCCAGTCGGGGGAGATCGTGCTGACTCAGATTGCACCCCTGACGGCTGAGCGGTGGATGCTGTTCAGCTCACAAATGCTGCTGGGTAAACTGGGCAAACCCAAACTGGCGGTGGCTCTGGGGAACTTCAAACAGAACTATAAGCCCTATCTCTACAGCGATGCGCCGGAACTGCTGGAGGAGGCGTGGAAATCGGTCGAGCGCTACCACACGAAGTTTGTAGAATTCTTTGGCAGTGATGCGGTTACTTTACCGGGATACCAGTTGGGCAAAAAGCTGACGGAGCTTCAGTCAAAGCTGACCCAGGAAAACCTGGAAGCTGCCGGAATTGACGGCTCCAGGTCTCTGAAGGAACTGGCCGCAGAGGCAGGGGTGACCGAGGAGGAAATTGCCGCCAACGCAGAGGAGATGGGTGTCAATGCCCAGCAGGTGAAGCAGGCCATGAATGCCAGCGCCAAAATGGCGTCCCCTCAAGTGGAACTGCCGCCGCACCTGAAGCAGGCTGAGGCCGTGACCGCCCTCAGTCATCCTCGGTGGGGACAGATGTTTTTACCCACCTACACTCAGGTCGAGGCAGTTCTGCAAGCGGAAGACTGGAAGGCGATCGCCGGATCTGAGAAGCTGGTGCGGCAGAGTTTAGAAGATTTGCAGTTCAACGCCTTTGTGTGGCGGCGACTGGCGGAGAAGTACACGATCGCGCTGCAAACAGTGCTCCGAGACGTGCTGCAACAGCCGACTTTTAATCTACAAACCGATCTGGATGAGGCATTGCAGCGGTTTAATCAACCTTTGGCAGCAGAACTGCCGGAAATTGCCAGTGTACCGCTGCACCTGCACGAATTATTTCAGGATGCAGTAGCAGAGGTCAATAAAACAGGTCATAGGAATAAACCCACCCAGAAGAAGGCGAAGTCGGGTTTTAAAAAGTAGGCTGGGCAATTCTTTCGCATGGATTCTACTAAGTAGATAGGCACGATTAAGCTTGAAACCCAAAAAGCGATTCCGCCCTGAGCGAAGTCGAAGGGCGGAATCGCTTTTTGGGTTTCGACTTTTCCACGTTCACTTACTTAATACTTAGGCTGCTGTTGAATAAGATTCCTTGAGGCATGAACGGTTATATCCTGCGATGGAAGTGCTTCAAAATACAAGCGGATATTGTAGGGATAGTTAACCGAAACGTCTATTGAGAGGTTGGAGTATGAACATTCTTGCATGGTTAATTTTGGGGCTGCTGGCAGGTGCGATCGCCAAAGCTATCTATCCCGGTAATCAGGGTGGTGGCATGTTTGGTACGATTCTGCTGGGCATCATTGGTGCATTTGTCGGTGGTAGCCTCTACTCCCTGCTGACAACGGGAACATTGGCGCTGACCTCCGCAGGTCTGAGCATTGGTGGTGTGGTTGTTGCTGTTATTGGCGCGATCATCGCTATCTTCATCTGGGGTCTGCTGACTCGCCGCACCACTGTCTAATCCCTTTGTCTTCTGTGTTACGCGCCTGAGTAGTGCCAGTCAATTGAGATGAAAATGCAGGCTCCTGAAGCCAGCGTCGGACGCCTGAAGAGCCTGCATTTTTGATGTTTTCACTTTTTTGGTGGTCGAAGGCGGGAAGGTGCTGGTCAAAGCACTTTCTCGCCTTTGTTCTGAGGGTCGTGAATAATCCGAAGTAAATCTGGTTCACCGCAGAGGCGCAGAGGACGCAGAGTAAAACCTTTGTGCGTTCTGCGTCTCTGCGGTGAGTTTCACAAATTATTTAACCAATTCGCGGAATTCCCCATCCGCCGATGCGGTGGGGATGGATAGGGCGGCAATGGAGTGAAGCGGAATTGCCCATCAAGACTCTCGCCCTCCTGACTGACTCTGCACATACTCCTTGACAATCTCAAGCGGGGCACCGCCACAAGAAACAATGCACTTTGAGTATTGCAAGTGAATTCTAAAGACAGCATGAGAGCTGCTTCTGAACT
The DNA here is from genome assembly GCA_044356135.1 of Elainellaceae cyanobacterium. Classification (GTDB taxonomy): domain Bacteria; phylum Cyanobacteriota; class Cyanobacteriia; order Elainellales; family Elainellaceae; genus CAZVXA01. Next base: position 138 of record JBIKWV010000978.1, on the reverse strand, counting down.
GTTTTATACTCATTTCGAGTCAATCTGAGTTATGCTATGCTGATTGTACACGCAAGCAGAGAGGTAAATACCAGTGGCGATTCGGCGTGTCACATTCCGACTGTATCCAACTGCCACTCAGGAGCGACAGCTTCATGA
>JBIKWV010000977.1:0-2703 GCA_044356135.1 Elainellaceae cyanobacterium | reverse complement strand
CTTTCCCAGATCCATTTAGTCTATACAGGTAGTCTATTTATAGTAGGGGTTTGGTGACCGTCGAATGATGTCGTTGAAAGTCCGGGGTTGTCTATGGCACGCTACACCAGCTTAATCACCGTTACTACGCCTCTTGAGCGTTTCCGTCAACTGCTGACCGACACGCTGCAATCCTGCAACTGTAACGTCATCTATGATACGGATGACTATCTGGTTGCGAGAGAAGTCCCTGGTGGCGTTGCCTATTCCCAGCTTGTCACTGTCGAAGTCCTCATCGATAAACCTGGAGATGAGGAGCGTGCCGTGCGTATGAACTTTGTCGTCAAGAACGAAGAGCTACCGCTCAAAAGTGACAATCACTGCCGACGCATGTTCAATCTGGTCAATCGGGCTGTCGTCGAAAATCGTCAATGGCAGTTGATCGAGGCAGCAGGCTGAAACTGTCTCCATCCTCACAAATCTTATGGTTTTGCGGGTTGACAAAGTCCCCGTTTCAGTTTGGCGTGGCTTAGCAACGCCAAACTAAAACGGGGGGTTTGGATTTTATTTTCAGCCCGAATGGCCTTTTATGGGAGGGTAATCGCCTTGTCCCGTGTAGGATAGATCTGTTCCATGCAAATTTATCTGCGGAATTTGTCACCCCTGGGGAAAAATCTGTGAGTGTGGGCGACCTCGATCAACAACTTCAAAGCGCTCAACAGCAGCTAACAGCTCTACAGCAACACCTGTTGGGTCAGTCAGCTCAACGGGATATCACGGTTGAACAGGTCGCAGCACTCCATGCGACCCTCGCTGCAGCCCAAAAGTCGGCGCTTGAGCTTCAGCAATACGCTGAACATGAGCGTTTGATGGGGGAAAAAGTGTCGAAGTATGAGTCGATGCTGAAGCGAATCACGGATAAAGTGCGTGATTCCCTGGATGAGAGCCAGATTCTCCAGGCCGCTGTCCAGGAGCTAACGTTGGTACTGGGTCTCGCAGGCTGTAACTCAGCGCTCTACGACCTTGATCAGGGAACTTCGACCGTCCGCTATGAGTACACTAATTCCATCCCGACACTCTTTGGACGGGTGGCCCAAATGGATCACTCTCCGGAGATTTACCACCAGCTTAAGAGCGGCTACTACTTTCAGTTCTGCTCCCTCTTTCCCAACCCCGAGCGGGGAAGAGTCGCCATGCTGGCCTGCCCAATTTTTGTTGATCCCAGCTCTTCCCAGGGAATTGACCAGGCAGTTCTGGGGGATCTCTGGCTGATCCACCGCTACGATTACGTGTTCAACGAGTTTGAGATTCGACTGGCGGAACAGGTGGCCAACCAGTGCGCGATCGCCATTCGTCAGGCCCGTCTTTACCAGGCGGCCCAGGTACAGGTGCAGGAACTGGAACGGCTCAACCAGTTGAAGGATCAATTCCTCAGCACCGTCTCCCACGAGTTACGCACCCCGATCGCCAACGTCAAAATGGCAATTCATATGCTCAAGGTTTCCTCCAGCGAGGATAAGCGCCAGCAGTACATGGGCATTCTGGAGAGCGAGTTGAAGCGGGAAGCGGAGCTGATCGACGATTTGCTGGACTTACAGCGGTTAGAGGAAGCCGCCTTCCCGATTGAGGTTGGGACAATTGACCTGAAACCCTGGCTAGAGCAGACGGTTGAACCCTTCCGCTCCCGCATCAGTAGCTACCAGCAAACCCTGGAAATCGTTTGCTCTGACGGCCTGCCCCACGTGACCTCTGATCCCGGCATCCTGCGGCGGATTCTGGCCGAGCTGCTCAACAACGCCTGCAAGTACACCCCACGGGGACAAACGATTCAAATCGAGACCTGGCACGAGCAGGCACATGCCTCAACCCATACTTCCCACACCATCATCACGCTGAAGAACGAAGCGGAGATTCCCTTTGCCGATCTGCCCCATATTTTTGATAAGTTCTACCGGGTCATTCAGGTCGATCGCTATAAGCATGGGGGCACGGGGCTGGGGCTGGCACTGGTGAAGAAGCTGGTTGAACAGATTGGAGGAACGATTCAGGCAGATAGCGCCAATGGTTGGACGGTTTTTACACTACGCGTGCCTCATCTCAACCAATAAACCCAGTCTCTATTGAAAAACGACGCACGACCTGAAGTAGACCCGGCACTGCTGGTGCTGGCCAACTGCCTTCACTGCGTCGGCCCGTTAGCAACAACAGACGTAGTTGATACGAATGGGGAAACCCGTCGGCCTCCAGCCACAGGCGATCGCTCTCCACCTCGCACTGAAGTTTCTCCTCTGACATCAGCTCAGTCGCCATTTGCTGCATCATATCGGCTAGCCGCAGCAACAATCGGCAGAAATCCTTCAGTTCTGCTTCCGTGAGTTCAAGGGCCCATTCATCGCCACCCACCAACCCACAAAATTCACCTGCATCTGGGTTCCAACCCACCCGCCAGCCTTCGCCAGCCTGAATTTGCTGTGCCATCTCCTATTGCGCTTCTCGCGGCTCTCTCACAAAAACCTGTACCTTATCCAAGCGCAAAGCGCTATATTGCCACTGCTGATCATGGCTTCTAAGTGGGTAGGCGCGATTCACCTGGAAACCCCAAAAGCTGTTTCGCCCGCTGCGCGGGCGAAACAGCTTTTGGGGTTTCGACTTTTTCCATGCCCACGTACTTAAGAAGATTTCTACGAAAGCAATTACCCGTCGTGTAGATATCTCCTCTGCGCA
>JBIKWV010000976.1:0-2704 GCA_044356135.1 Elainellaceae cyanobacterium | reverse complement strand
CTTGTTGAACGAGGGGATTCGCGCCTGGATGGCACCCCAAGACCAACCGCACGAGAAGTTTGTATTCCCTGAAGAGGTACTGCCACGTGGTAACGCTCTCTAATAACTTTGTCGCTGGAAACCGCGACCTTGAGTCTTCCGGGTTTGCCTGGTGGTCAGGTAATGCTCGTCTGATCAACCTCTCTGGTAAACTGCTGGGCGCGCATGTCGCCCACGCCGGCCTAATCGTTTTTTGGGCAGGGGCTATGACCCTGTTTGAAGTGGCTCACTTCATTCCCGAAAAGCCCATGTATGAGCAGGGATTCATCCTGCTGCCCCATATTGCAACCCTGGGTTGGGGCGTGGGTGCAGGTGGTGAAGTTGTCAATACTTTCCCCTACTTTGTGGTCGGTGTTCTTCACCTGATCTCTTCTGCAGTGCTGGGCTTCGGTGGTATCTATCACGCCGTTCGTGGCCCTGAAACGCTGGAGCAGTATTCCTCCTTCTTTGGCTACGACTGGAAAGACAAGAACCAGATGACCAATATTATTGGTTATCACCTGATCCTGCTGGGTCTGGGCGCTTTCCTGCTCGTCTTCAAGGCCATGTTCTTCGGCGGTGTCTATGACACCTGGGCACCGGGTGGTGGTGACGTTCGTGTGATTACGAACCCCACCCTCAACCCCGTGACCATTTTTGGTTACCTGCTGAAGTCTCCCTTTGGTGGCGATGGCTGGATTGTCAGCGTCAACAACATGGAAGACATCATTGGTGGCCACATCTGGGTTGGCTTTATCTGTATTGCTGGCGGTATCTGGCACATCCTGACCAAGCCCTTTGGCTGGGCACGTCGCGCCTTCGTCTGGTCTGGTGAGGCTTACCTGTCCTACAGTCTGGGTGCACTCTCCCTGATGGGCTTTGTTGCTTCCTGCATGGTGTGGTACAACAACACCGCTTACCCCAGCGAATTCTATGGCCCCACTGGTCCTGAAGCTTCTCAGGCACAGGCTCTGACCTTCCTGATCCGCGACCAGCGTCTGGGTGCTAACGTCGGTTCTGCTCAAGGTCCCACTGGTCTAGGTAAGTACCTGATGCGCTCTCCTACGGGTGAAATCATCTTCGGTGGTGAGACCATGCGCTTCTGGGATTTCCAGGGTCCCTGGTTGGAGCCCCTGCGTGGCCCCAACGGTCTGGATCTGGACAAGATCAAGAACGACATTCAGCCCTGGCAGGCTCGCCGTGCTGCTGAGTACATGACGCATGCGCCTCTGGGTTCTTTGAACTCCGTGGGTGGTGTGGCAACGGAAATCAACTCCGTGAACTATGTGTCTCCTCGCGCATGGCTGGCGACTTCCCACTTCGTCCTTGGTTTCTTCTTCCTGGTTGGTCACCTGTGGCACGCGGGACGCGCCCGTGCTGCAGCGGCTGGCTTTGAGAAGGGGATTGACCGCGAGACTGAGCCAGTACTTGCAATGCCCGATCTCGACTAGGTTCGAGCTTTGCGAAATGAAAAAGGGGGGGTGCACTGCACCCCCCCTTTTTTACCTAACGTCGGTAGTATAATCTCGCATCCATTCCAAAATCGCGGAAGTAGCGGTTCCAGCGCTCAGCGGCTCCTCGGCTAGCAAAAGGGCCGATAAGAACATGCGGCCCTAAACGACTGTCCCGCTCTTCGACAGCCTGGGCGATCGCCATCCCTTCACCCAACTGCGATACCTGTTCCCGGAGGTCGGGCAGTTGTCTGGCACTGCTGGGAATCACGATGTAATAGGGAGTTGGTCGATTTGCGGCAAGGCGCTGTTCTGCTTCTGGCGCACGACGACTGGGAGAGGAATCGAAAGCGGGCTGCTGGCCGAAGGTGACTTCAGCGGGAGCGGTGGAAGTTTGAGATTGGTTGAAGGGACGATACTGAATTCCCTCCGGGTTAGCCTCCGCCTCACGGGGGGCTACAACCCGCGGGGACTGGGTAGACGGGCGGTACTGAATTCCTTCTGGATTTGTGGTGTCTGGGCGAGTCACAGAAGACCGGGTATCAGCCCGTTCTGGAGCAGCAGCAATCTGAATCTCCTGATCGACAATTTGCGCCTGGATCCCCTGATCGCTCAATTTTCTTGCCTGCTGGCTGGCCTGGGGACGGGAGCGGAAAATCCCTGCCTGGATGACGCGATCGCCCTCCACCTCTCCTACAAAGGCATCAGGCACCACCTGCCGCACCTGATTGAGCAGCAGTGGGCTGTCGCCATTGATGATTACCACGTACTGGCGATCGGGTGAGGACTGTTCCTGACGGCTTGATCTGGGGCGAGTGTCCCTTTCTCGCTGGCGCGGTTCTGGCCGGGTGACACGGGGCAGGGAGGGAGCGACACCTGGTTCTGGCTGCTGTGGACTGGGAGCCAGAATCGTTGGTTGGGGGAGTCCAGCCGGAGCGCTGTAAACATCGGCGGGGGGCAGGGCAGGGGGTGGGGGCAGGCCATCCACAACACGTTGAGCCAACAGGGTGCGGGGTGCAATTACCTCTGTAGCGGGAAAGGCAGTCGCAATGGCAGCAAAGCCCAGCATTCCGGCGCTACCTGCCAGCGTGATGAGTGGGGCCAGTCGAAACAGTCGAGTATTCATGGGGAGCCGTCAATTTTTGCAGCAAGTCTAGCATAAAATTTTCTATGAAGAGCGCTACTGCTGGTGTTTTACAGGTTTTGCAAACGCAAGTTATGCGATCCTCAGGATC
>JBIKWV010000975.1:0-2705 GCA_044356135.1 Elainellaceae cyanobacterium | reverse complement strand
CTGCAATGTCGGGTTCATGGGTGACGATGACGATGGTAATCCCCTGCTGGTTTAGTTCTGTCAACAGCGCCATCACTTCCTGGGAGGTCTGGGTATCCAGTGCTCCCGTGGGTTCGTCGGCCAGCACCAGGGCGGGACGGTTGACCAGGGCGCGGGCGATCGCCACCCGCTGCTGCTGTCCCCCCGAAAGCTGGCTGGGACGGTTGCTCATCCGATCGGCCAATCCCACCCTTGCCAAGGCTTCCTCGGCTCTTTTGCGGCGCTGTGATTTGGAAATGCCCGCATAAATCATGGGCAGCATGACGTTCTCCAGGGCAGTGGCGCGGGGCAGCAGGTTGAACTGCTGGAACACAAAGCCAATTTTCTGATTGCGGATGTAGGCCAGTTCGTCGTTGCCCAGTACCGTCAGATTGCGGCCTTCGAGAATGTAATTGCCATCGCTGGGGCGATCGAGACAGCCGATGATGTTCATCAGGGTCGATTTGCCTGACCCCGATACGCCCATGATCGACACGTACTCGCCCTCTTCGATGTTGAGGTCGATGCCCTTGAGCACGGGAACGGTCACCTCGCCGAGGCGGTAGGTTTTGGTGATGTGTTCCATCCAGATCATTGTTGGCATTCTAGCCCCCTTATACTAGAACCATGCTGTCATCCCAGAGGACACGGCCTATGTCCACTGATGCTACACCAATTCTCCAACCGCTGGAGGACTGGCCCGACTGGGTTCCCGCCCCTCCGCCGACTGACCTGATCTTTGATGATGGTGAACCTTTGGAATCGGCCCGTCACCGCCTCGCCATGAACACGCTGATCCGTTCGGCCAAGCATTTTCTGCTGCCGCAGCGGAGTTGCTTCATTGGGGGCAATATGTTTGTCTATCACAGTACTCGTCAGGTCAAGAACCGCGATTTTCGTGGCCCTGATTTTCTGGTGGTTCTGGATGTTGACAGCGATCCCACCCGGAAGGGGTGGGTGGTCTGGGAGGAAGGAGGCCGCTACCCCGATGTGATTGTGGAGTTACTTTCAGACAGCACCGCTGAGGCTGATTTAGGACTAAAGAAAGACCTGTACGAGCAGGTTTACAAGGCCAGAGATTATTTTGTTTATGACCCGTTTAATCCCGCTTCGTTCCAGGGCTGGAGCCTGAATAATCAGTTGCGCTATCAACAACTGACGCCTGATGCGCAAGGGAGGCTTTGGTCTGATGCGTTGGGTCTATGGTTGGGTTTGTGGGAAGGTGCGGTGGAGGACGATCGCACAATCTGGCTTCGTTTTTTTGACGCGGACGGCAATCTTGTGCTGCTGCCGGAGGAACAGGCTCAGCAGGAAGCAGAGGAGGAGCGTCAACGAGCAGAGGAGGAGCGCCAACGAGCAGAAGAGGAGCGTCAACGGGCAGAGCACGCCGAGCAGCAGCTTGCAGAGTTAATGACGCGGCTGAGAGACCGTGGGATTGATCTCAATACCCTTTAATTTTATCCCCATGCGGGTTTCGAGCTTAATCGCGCCTACCTATTTATCCGGCTGCACCTGCTGTATAATCGACAGCATTTACAGCGCTTCGCGCTGATATAAAACTAAAGTTTTTGTTGAGAGCCTCGCTCCGTGCGGCTCACAACAAAAACTTTGTACCACACGCGCTTGCAAAGCGCTTTTTTTTGAAAAATTATGGAATTTGTCGCTGTCGCACTCTTATCGACAACCTTACTCTGTTTCGGGATGGCTGGAAGCATTGAAACTGGCTATCGAATGGGCAAGCGCAGACTGGAAAAATATCCAGGCAGTAAACCTGAAGGTTCTGGTGCGGTCGAGAGTTCTATTTTTGGCATTTTAGGCTTAATTTTAGCTTTTACTTTTACGGGAACTTTAGCCCGCTATGAGAATCGAGTGGGACTGGTCTTAAAAGAGGCAAACGCCATCGGGACTGCCTACTACAGACTGGATTTACTATCGGAAAATGATCAAAGTAAATTGCGTCCCCTTTACCGGGAGTATGTTCAATCCCGCATCAATCTATTTGAGAATTATGAAAATCGACAGCTAGCGAATTCCTACTTCCGCCGAGGTCTGGAGTTACAAGGTGAAATTTGGGAGATTGCGAATACTGCTGTCCTGCGAGAGAAAAACCCTGGAATCATTACCCTGGTTCTAAGCTCCACCAATGACATGATTGATGTTGCGAATGAGCGGTTGCAGGCCACTCGCACTCGTCCACCGATGATTGTTTATATTTTATTATTTACGCTTGCCCTGGCTTCAGCTTTTTTGGTTGGTCAAAGCATGTCCGCTAACCAGAGGAGACCGTTACTCTATATGGTCATGTTCTGCGTGACGATATCGACAATCACCTATATCATTCTTGATTTAGAGTTTCCTCGGTTTGGGCTGATAAAGATTGACTTGGGAGATAAGGTACTTGTGGAAACTTTGGAAAATATGAAATAAGTTTTTCTTGCGTTGTTCGATCAGGTGTTGCTTGTGGGGGAGTCGTTGGGCGATCGCCATCTTTCAACAGACGCTACCTTTTCTGATAACGCTGAACATAACAGAAGCGGCAGCGTGACGCATCGAAATACTGGTTGGTGATGCGTTACGCTGCCGCTAACGCATCCTACGGGTACGACACAGCTAAATTAGGGCATTAGCATTGTGGGGTGGGCATCTTGCCCGCCCAGGACACCGGGCGGGCACGATTCCCACCCCAC
>JBIKWV010001062.1:0-2709 GCA_044356135.1 Elainellaceae cyanobacterium | reverse complement strand
AAAATATTTCCAATGTTCGCCAGTGGAGGTCATCAATGAGTGGAGTTTCTTCTGAAATAGGCTTGACCAACGAACGTGATCAGCTCATCGCCGAAACGCTAGAGAGCAAATACGGATCCTGGCTTGGAAAGCGTTATTTTGAGGTTGCAACAACCCATGACGGACCAGTGGTCATAGTCCGTATTTTGCTGCGAGATGCGGACAAGACCTTCTATTATCCCATGGAGGGTCGCATGAATTTCGCTGATCAGGATCTCAAAGAGCATGAGGCTCGCGATTTCTTGCTTGATTTTATGGACTCTTACGTTCAGGAATTCCTCGCCGGTGGGGAAGACACGTATTTAACCATAGATTGGTCGACTTACGATTGTGACGGCATAGAATTGCAACTACGTGGACAAATTCTGAATCTTAAGCTGGAATCGATGGCAGACGAACTGCTATCTGGATCGTCGACCCTACACTGAACATGCGAATAGTCAGGCGGCGCCCTTCGCCATTATGCCATTGATAATTCCAGCTCCAGTGTGCACGCTGACCTGATTTCGACCGTTTTGTTTGGAGCTATAAAGTGCGGCATCAGCTCTGGCAATCGTATCCTTGCCAGTCTCTGTTCCGACCATCAGTTGAGCGACACCCATCGACATGGTAACCGGAATGCGTGTGCCGTCAAACTCAAACTCATAAGCCTCAATCGCTGCTCGGACCTTGTCCGCGGCGACTTGACATCCCGCCGCGTCGCTCGCAGGTAGAATGACTAAGAACTCTTCACCACCGTAGCGGCAAACGATATCGGTCTTGCGAACTGTTTTCATAAAAATTTGTGCCACGGTTTTGATGACATAGTCACCAGCTGGGTGACCAAATTTGTCATTAATTTTCTTAAAATGATCGATATCACCCATGATCACCGTGAGATTGCGATGGTCGCTACCCACAGGAAGATTGGCAATTCGGGTTTCTTCTTGATTCATATATTCTTCAAAATGAGCACGATTAAACAGTCCGGTGAGAGGATCTGTTACAGATTTTGTCGCTTTGTCTTTGTACTTTCCCTGGAGTTGCGTTTCGGCTGTTACATCGCGAACCAGCATAAACGCGCCTATCACCTGACCGTTCTCAATGAACGGGAAATAACCAAGAGTTAAATACAGTTCACTTCCCTGCGATGTCCGACCTTTGATGTCATCAATACGCGTGGGTCCCATGTTGGTAATAATCTCACTCATGGTCAGCTCTTTGTCGCTAATGTTCATCGTGAGCGCTTGACTTAGAGACGATAGTTTCAAAAGCTGCTTCGCCGTCATACCGGTGACAGCAGTAGCGGCAGCATTGGTCTTGAGTACCTGGCCCTCCACGTTGATGACAACGTAGGCGTCAAGCATGGCCTTGCAAAAAGATTCGTAAGGTTTGAAGGCTTCCAAAATTTTTGAATTCATGTCTTGCATCTTAACACTCGCGTTCTAGTTTCTGTTATCCTGATCAGGATTCAACCCAAGCAAAAAACTCCTCTTCGATCTCATCCATCTCCGTAGGCTTTCCGCACTTGGAACAAGCAATCTCTCCTCCGCCATCAGCAGCAGCAGCCGGAAGATTTTGCCCTCGCACAAACAAATGCTTTTGATGATTGCCGCAAGCAGGGCAGGTGTAGCCGCCATAAACGGACTGCACGATAGCTTTGCCACGAAAATTAGGAATCATATTGATTTGACTGACAATCTCTGGCGTACACTCTTCGAAAATAAGGCTTCGACCTTTTTCGAGATCCCTCATAAAAGTGATCCAAGCCCTGACACCACAAGAGTTTACTGACTCAACCTGACTGAAATTGATGATCACGTTTTTACCGAGCGCCTGGATCAATTTCGGAAGATGAACCTCGGCATCTTCATTGATTGGTCCAAAAAGGCTCAGCTTTTCCCAATCACCGTTACGCGCGATTTGACTTGTAATACCCATAGCCTCTTCCTTCACCACATCAGATAAATCATCTGCACTCTATGGTCACGTCATCGGCTACTGTGCACGATTCTTAAATGAATGGGAAACCATGGCCGTTTTTTGAACGGTGCTGAACGGCGATTTTACCAAGATTTGGGCCTTTCGTTGTCAAAAAACCCAAACCCCTGGTCTCCTGCCTCAACCCTCAACTAGGTAGGGGTATCCTTTTGAGTAGTGCACGAGCTTATCGTAAATTTTCGTACGTTCCTCGGCTGTCACGCGTTTCTTAGCAACAGCTTCGTCCAACTGCTTTGAGTAGGCATCCGTAATTTCCGAAATGTCATAATTACGACTGACGAGTAGTTCGTCGATGGGATCTCCCTGGGTTATTTTCGTGATCTCCCATTCACCCTCAGGATTCACATGGACTTCAACCTCGTGAATTGCTCCAAACAGATTGTGCTCATTGGCAAGTGACTCTTGGTACGCCCCGACGAGAAAGAAGCCAATGTAGTAGGGCGAATCGCTTGGCGGGTGCAGTTCAAGAACCGTCTTCGTATCAGCTCTGTCAATGAACGTCGTCAGACATCCATCCGAGTCACAGGTGATATCCACAATCGTGGCTTTCAAGTTAGGTTTTTCATCGTGGCGGCTGAGCGGCATCACCGGGAAGAGTTGGTTGATAGACCATGAGTCAGGAATCGATTGGAATATGGAGAAGTTGGCCAAGTACTTGGAAACCATGACCTTCTGCAGATTTTCGAATTC
>JBIKWV010001061.1:0-2709 GCA_044356135.1 Elainellaceae cyanobacterium | reverse complement strand
ACAGCAAATATGGCATCAGGCACGATCAATGTAGATCCCAGTACGCGTTTTACGACGGCTGATCTTGATATGGGTGTTGAGGGGAAAGTCGCTCTGCGGGCTCAGATGGCTAATAGTGACCTGAGTTTGAAGGCCTTTGTCAGGCTGCAAGGGTTGCTGGGAGAGCAGTATGGGGTACTTGTTGACGCCATAAGCAATGGTATGAGCAAAAACGGCTCCCTCAACTTGCAGATTGCCGGCACCGTGGGCGCTCCACAGATTAATCCAATCTAGGTGCTTTTCAGGACTGTTTTTTGACTTTTCATACCGTGCTGCCGTAAAATGAATCTAGTAGCACAATGGACATCAGTTGATCGCAGTCGAGTCATAGTGGGCAGGTATTTTTATGGCTTCATGGTCTGAGCGGGCGTGTACAGCGCTGACAGTCTACTATGAGCGGGGAGCCCGCGCCCTTGAGCTGATTCGTTGTGAAGCGTGGGATGAGGCGGATGCGATTTTGAATATGCGCAAAGCTGCATTCCACAACTTCAGGGCAGCGGATCATCTGGCGTTGAAGGAAGGTTACACGGCAGAGCAGGAGGCTCAGCTCAGGGCGATATGGGGGCAGGTATCCTCTGTGGACTCGGAACTGTTGTCAGCAATGACGGCGGCTCGCGGGAAAATGGAGGCCGAGATTATCAGGCTTTCCAAGGTCAAGGCGACATTGGGACGTTTCAGATCCGGTCAAACATCTGACTCAAAACTGGAAAAGCCCGTGTGACAGTTGGTGATCGAGACGTATTGATGCGAGTGAATTGATCCAAACTTAAATCTTTAGGAGTAGGGACATGGCAGGGAACGCGATCAAAAAACCAAAGTTGGCACTTGTCTACGGCAATTTGCCGACCATCGAGGAGATTGATCAATTTCAGCTATTGAAAGATACCTATGACGTATTCGTCATCACCAGCGAGAGCGTGGCAGAATATATCTCACGGTCGTCCAATTACAATGACCTGCGCTGTGTCGCCTTGCCGGATCATGATGAGAATCCAACCTATCTGCCAGGGCTCGAAAAAGCCCTTGCTGGATTTGACGTGGTTATCGTTAAGGAACGTCTTGGACTTTATGCTTACCAAGCGGTCAAAGCGAAGTGGTGCAATAATTTCAGGCTCGCTGTTTGGGTCGATAATTTGACGCCATTTCCGGGCGAGGATCTCGATCAATTCCGGATCATTCGTCAGGAATTGGCCAATGCCGCTGATACATTTATCGTGCAAAGTAACGCAGCACGCGAGACCCTGATTCTTGAGGGTGTGGAAGCCTCGCGAATCACATTTTTTGAGCCATTTGCGGCACCTCGAGTCAAGCGAAGCCTCAAGGGACGCGCCAAAGCATTGTCAGTGCTTGGTCTCAAAGATGGTGATTTCTTGATTGGACACTTGGGGCAAATTGAGTGGGAAGAGGACCTGTTACTTCTACTGCACGCCGCTAAATCGGCGATGAATGCCAACGCTTCTTTGAAACGTCGTCTTCGTATCGCTCTTTGCGGCGTCGGTTCCGCGTCGGAAGAGATCAATGAGCGTGCAACCAAGCTCGGTCTCAAAGGACGGATTGTGTTTGTGGCGCCCGGGCGTGATGCTTTCGACACCATGTTCATGGCCTGTGACGCATTCTTCTATAGCAACACGGCTCACCATGACCGCATGGAAGGCGATCCTTACAGATTGGTGACGGCGATGGTTAATAAGGTTCCCGTCATCGCGTCACGCAATCCTATTGTTGAGGAGTACATCGGTAAACACCGTGTTGACTTCTGTCCTGGTTCCATCGAGAGCTTGGCCACCGCGATTGAGAAGGCGTCAGAGGCGAAATCTCTGGTGAATAACATCGCAAACAAGAACGCTGCGACTTTCGATCAACGATTCAATCAAGAGCGTGTGACTCGTCGTATGGGTGCCGCATTGGCCGAAGTACAAAAGCGCGAGATTCGTCGCGATCACAATGCGATTGATCGTGCCGTGATTGAAGTGGAGTCCTGCATCAATGCCGGTGACTATCTTGATGCGGTTGACCGCATCGAAATGCTGTTCAATACCGGAGCGGTTCCGCTGTACCACCAGGCGAACCTGATGCGTCTAGTGGGTGACTGTTTCACGCGCCTCGGCGACTCGACTAGCGCCAAGAACGCATACAACAAAGCACTTGGCATTGATCCATTCTCGGCGAAGTCACACATCGGGCTTGGTACCGTGGCTCTGACGCGCAATAGTTATGATGGTGCAGTGATTCACTTCCAGAAAGCCGTGAGCTTGGCCCCCAATGACGAAATGGGAAGTTTTGGTCTTGGGCTTGCGTTCCAGGGTCTTGGTGAGGTCACTGAGGCCAACAAGTGGGTTGCTAACGCGTGTCGCCTCAATCCGCTGAATGCACCCGCCGTATTCACGTTGGTGAAACTTGCCTATGAGCGCAATAGCTATGAGGATGCCCGGCAGGCGCTGTGCCGCTTCATCGAGAGCCGTCCACAAGATCTCAATATGGTGTTCTCGCTGGCTGGTCTCGAGTTCAAAGTCGGTAACAACACAGCAGCCGAGATGCTTTTGGCGCAAATGTTGGCGATTGACCCCAACGATGCGCGTGCTCATCAACTTCTCGCTCAAGTGCGTGGTGGTAAAGAAGCCCATGCTGGTGGCGCTAACCGCTGAAAGCCACGGTTCGTCGCAAGGCGGA
>JBIKWV010000974.1:0-2717 GCA_044356135.1 Elainellaceae cyanobacterium | reverse complement strand
AACTGGGGTCTTAAAGCCCACTGAGCCGCTCTACTGCGGAATGATCTCGGTGGCAACACGACCACCGCTGATGACAACAGTTCGATTATCCAATCTGCCGTTAGCCTGATTGCCTCTAACGTTTAGAGAGGGATCTGTCTGCCGATAATTGACGTTGCCCTGAGCCTGAAGTTCTTTGGTTTTCAGATTCCAGATGAGGGTATCGGCAAAGAGTTGGGACTGGTTGCGCTGACTGTTCGCCTGGACGTTGCCCTGGAAAGTAGCGATGCGGGGTTGAATATCCAGTCGGCCCCGGTTGGCGGTGAGGGTGACCTGCTGCTGGCGATCCAGCAGGCTAATCGGCGCGTCGGATTGCAGAGTGTTCTGATTCAGATTCCAGGTGAGGCGATCGCTCACAGCCTGCACTGTCGGGTCAATCAGGTTGACAGCGGCGTTATTGCTGAGAATTGCGATTTTGGTTTGAAGATTGACCTCAGCGCGATCGCCCCTGGCGGTATCCGTGGGTTGGCCGTTGACCAGTTTCTCCGCTTCTACAGGGGCATTACTGATGACCTTTTGTTCGTCAATCCGCCAGGTCAGAGCCTTCGTTTTGAGACGGAGATTGGGATTGGTGGTGACTGCAACGACATTGCCGCTCAGTTCCAGGCGGCGCTCCTTGTCAAACAGACGGGCTTCCTGGGCGTTAGCTTTGATCTGGGGATGGGTTCCCGTCAGGTTCTTGCGGACAATCAGGACGCCCTCTTTGGGTTGCCACTCCAGTTCTTCACCGCGAAAGACAGCACCGCTTTTGATATCAGTGGCCATAATCGCTCCCTTGAGAAAAATCTTCTCGCCGTCCTGCTGAACGGTTCCCTGCTGCGCCTGGATGCGGTAGATCGCCCTGCCATCGCGGAACAGTTCTCCGGTGGGGTTACGAACTTCTGCGCGCTGTTTATCCTGGCTGTAGGTGGCCTGTTCTGCTTTGACACTCCATACCTTCCGGCCCTGGGGGTCAGCCTGCTCCAGCGTGATGTTGTTGAACGTGAAATCGGTGTCGATCTGTTCAACTGTTTGCGTGTCCTGGGCCAGCTTTTCAGCTCCCCGGTTGGACGGGCGACAGGCGGGCAACGCCAGCAGAAATAGAGCCAGCGCTAACCCAGCGCCCGCCTGGGGGGCGAGTTGGTAACCATTCAACCATTTCATAAAACAGCCCAGAGCCTGATAGTTCTCTTACTTGGGGTGGATGTGTAATGAGCACCCTTCCTTTAGCTTAGACAAAGAAGGTCAGCAGTTGCTCCTGCACCAGGGCATCAAGGCGAGCGATCGCCAGTGCCCTGTTTCCCCGACTGCCCGGGCAGTCTTTTTTGTTCCCCGCGTCCTGCACATCTAATGATGGTTGATGGCAAAAAATCGCTAATCGTCAGACGATTCCTGAACCAGGCCGATTCCCGAAAGGGGACGGTAAGTGTAACTCTGGCGTGGCGTTTTCTGAATATCTTCTTTAATGGAATCGAGATCAATGTAGCGATCGGCCACGTTGATCAAAGAGTCACTGGTCATGGATCGCAGGCTCACCACCTCGACTCGCACACCACGATAGCTGACTGCATCCACGGCATAGGCCAGATCGCCATCGCCGCTGACCAGCACTGCCGTGTCGTAAGCTCCCACCAACGCCATCATATCCACAGCGATTTCCACATCCAGGTTGGCTTTTTTGGAGCCGTCAGGAAGCTGCACCAGATCCTTGGAAATTACCCGATAGCCGTTGCGCCGCATCCACAGCAAAAAGCCCTGCTGTTTTTCATTGGTGCGATCGACCCCAGTGTAAAAGAAGGAGCGCAGCAGGCGAGATCCGGCGGTTAGCCGACACAGCAGTTTAGTGTAATCGATCTCAATTCCCAATTGGAGGGCGGCGTAGAACAAATTGGAGCCGTCAATAAAAATTGCAACTCTACCCCGATTCTCTAACACCTGTTCTGGAGTAAACACGGCGTCGTTTTCCGTTGGGTTGAACATCTTTTTATCCTCGGTTTGTTATATGAAAAAAGCTCAGGCCGTGCATGCAGGGGGTTAGAGTCGGGAAGAAAAGCCAATGGTTGAGGTTTGACGAGAGTTAGACAGGTGCCTCCAATCGGGGAAAGACAGGCTGTGGCTCACCCAGTACCTGGCCCGCAGGCAGGGCACCCCATTGGGCGTGATCGGTGAAGGGGGCAATGGTTCCCACATCAGCAGCATCAAAATCGACTGAGTAACCTAACTGTTGATAGATGCGATGACTGATTCCCGGAATAACGGGTGACAGCAAATAAGCCGCCAGTCGGGCTGTTTCCAGCACCGAATACAGTACTCTTGCAGCCTCTTCAGTCTTGCCCTGTTTGTATAACGTCCAGGGAGCCTGCTCGTCGATATATTTGTTGCCCACTCGCACCAGGGCCAGGATTTCCTCGCAGGCAGTGCTGAAAGCGAGTGCCTCGTAGCTACGAGATACAGAGTCCGCCAGTAACTGTCCCTTTGACTTTAGAACATCGTCGTCGGAAATGTCCGTAGCGGAAACAGCGGGAATCTGGCGATCGCAGTATTTCTTCACCAGATTCAGCGTCCGGTTCAGCAGATTGCCCAGGTCATTGGCCAGGTCTGCATTAAGAATATTGATGAAGCGCTGCTCGCTGAAATCCCCATCACGTCCAAACTCAATTTCTTTCAGGAAGTAATAGCGAATCGCATCAGCTCCGTAT
>JBIKWV010000973.1:0-2723 GCA_044356135.1 Elainellaceae cyanobacterium | reverse complement strand
CGAAGCCCGCGCCACTCGCAAAACTGGGTTTGGAAATTTGCAAAAGCGGGATGCACCTCGCTCTGAAACAATTTAAGCCTTTACCGCTAAAGCTTGCTCGATTGCCTTCAGCGTCGATGCCTCCGGTCTGCTGACCCGTTCGCCGCCAATTCCCATAAAGCCTTCTTCCTTGACCGCTTCTGCCACTTTACGAGCCAGCGACAGCAGCCATTGACGAAAATCCTGGGCCTGTATCACTGT
Organism: Elainellaceae cyanobacterium; assembly: GCA_044356135.1. GTDB lineage: Bacteria > Cyanobacteriota > Cyanobacteriia > Elainellales > Elainellaceae > CAZVXA01. The sequence continues at coordinate 2,483 of JBIKWV010000973.1, read as the reverse complement.
CACCTTGGAGGCCAGAATGGTTGCGACCTGATGGAGATGGTCAAGGGAAATTTTGCGACCGTCAGCAGCCGACTTCAGGGTCTCCAGGTTGCCCAGGTATTCAAAGGTCTGCTTCATTAGCAGTTGCTCTCCCTGCATCGGTTCTGTCGCCATTTTTTCTTTGAAGGACTGCATCAGCGATCGCCCCAGGTCACTGGAGATATCAGAACTCTCCTTCTCGGCCATGAGCAGTTGCATCGCAGCCTTCACTTCCTTTAAAAAAGTGACCGGATCTGACTTGTCAGACAGAACCACAGCGGAAATGGCATGGATTGGAGTCTGCATCAAAGCAGACCACTCCTCATCCGTGAAATATTGCTGAGACATGATTGCACCTCGCTTGTATTGACGAAATAAACATAATTCAATGAACGTATTTCACCATCTTTTGCAGAACCAGAAAGAGTGCAGAAATCAAACCTCTGCGGATGCAAAGGGCTGTATGGATAGCCGTATTCACTGTTCTTAAGATGGGGTGCAGAGGTGCCCTGCGGGGGGCGGTGCCCCTATACCCCCTGTCTTAACCCGCTGGAGACAGCTTTACAACTGGTGGCCTTACCTTATGCAAAAGAAATAGGAATTTTATAAGAACACCGTTTTGCGTCATACCAATTTCGTGTGAAGTTGCATTGAATAGAAGGGGGGCAAGGGGGCGTTGCCCCCTTGTGGGGAGTCCGTCCCCACACCCCTCTAATATGCAGATTCACCTTGAACGGGTATCAGCTCTCCTCAACTTGACTAACCTGCATCGGGGATTCAGAGACCTGGGGTTGAACCAGCCGATTGAGATCGAGCAAAAAGATGGGCGGATCGTTTGGGTTGGGAATCACTAACGCGCTGGCGCACCGAACATTGCTCTCCGCCAGATAGGCCGATGGAACCGGGGCAAACGCAGTCTCGGCGACTTGCAGCAGAAACGGTTGACTGGCAAGGGGAAGCGCAATCAGGTCTTGCTGGTCGGTTTGCAGGATCAGCAGACAACCCTGGCGATCGCTCCCCATGCGATAGGGCTTCTTCTCTGGGCTGGCGGTGAGCAGGCGCTGGCTGGGGGGCGTGTGAAAAATCTGGTGTTCGGCATTCAGAACCAGCAGTTCACGGCCCTGATAGAACAGGGGAGTACTGCTATCAAAGGGGGCGAGTAGCTGCATCATCGGCACCACCCGATAAGCAAACTGGATGGGCAGGGCAAATCGCTCCTGCCCCAGGTAAAACACAATTAATTTGTGGGTTCTGGGATGGGGGCTAAAGCGACGACCAGGGGAAGAGGGCATGGCAGGGGGAGATGGAATGGAGCAGCCCTACTGTTGAATCAGTTTTGCGATCGACTGCAAAAGTTCCTGTTCGTTGTAGGGCTTCGAGAAGTAGGCGGCTGCACCCAGGCTCATGGCCAACTGACGATGTTTTTCGCTGCTGCGGGAGGTCAACATGGTGACAGGAATCTGATTCAGTGCAGCATGGGCCTGCATCTGCGCCAGAAATCCATAGCCATCCAGACGGGGCATCTCAATGTCGCAAACGACGGCCTGCACCTGAAGACCTGCGTTCAATCGATCGATCGCGTCCTGTCCGTCCTTAGCCTGTTCGACCCGGTAGCCCACCTTCTCCAGCGTCAGCGCCAGGAAACGACGGACATTCACCGAGTCATCCACCACCAGAATGGTGCGGGGGCCAGCGGACCAGTCTGGTAGGGTGGACAGCAGGTTGGGGGGCGCAGCCGAGTCCAGTCGGGCATCGGGTAGGGAAACCCAGGACTCATCGGTGGTCGGGACGTGCGATCGTTCGCTCAAAATCCACTGCATCAGGTCTGTCACGCTGATCAGCGGTACCACCCGACCATCCCCCAGAATCGTGCAGCCCGAAAAGCCGGGAGGAAGCCCCAGATTCCCTTCGACCTGGCGCACCGCTACCTCCTGGTCGCCCCAGGAGCGATCGATCTCCAGGCCAAACGGTTGGCCGTTGTAGGTGACCATGACTACGGTGGGCGCGTCAATGCTGGGTGGAATCTCAAATTCCTCGACGTAGCGGGGGCAGTGGAACTGGAGCCAGCGGCGCAGGCGTACCAGTTGCACCCCCTGACCGTGCCATTCAAAGACTTCTCCACCGTCGGCACTGATAATCTGCTCTGGCTCCAGGGTCAGCATTTCTTCCACTGTGTCGGAGGGGAAAGCCATCTGGAGTCCGTTGCTCTCTGCCAGAACGACTCTGGTAATCGAGAGGTTATAGGGAACCGACAGCGTAAAGGTGGTGCCCTTTCCGGCTTCAGTCTCTACCTGGATGTCACCGCGCACCTGCTTCAATTGGTTGCGCACCACATCCATACCGACGCCGCGCCCAGAGAGGTCTGTAACGCGATCGCTGGTGCTGAATCCCGGCTCAAAGATCAGCGATAGCAGTTCCTCATCGCTGGCGGCGGCCAGTAGACCTTCGTCCAGTCCCATCTGACG
>JBIKWV010000972.1:0-2724 GCA_044356135.1 Elainellaceae cyanobacterium | reverse complement strand
TCTAGAGCAGTAGATCAAACGAACCTACCCCAAATCCTATATCTAGTGTCATGATAGGTGCAGAGCTGCAACCTGTGGAGGTTACCACAGGTCGTTACCCCTCCCCGAAGCAACATGACCTACGTTCTCTCTGCTGCGAAGCTCCAGACCTATTATCGGTGCCCGCTGTCCTACTATTTCCGGTATGAGCGCAGATTACCGGGGGCGGCGTTCTATAGTTCTGCGGCACTGGGTACCTCCCTGCACCAGGCACTTGCCCGGATCTACGAGGATTGGCACTATCAGGACCCCATCCCCCGGTACGACTGGATCGAGTATTGTTGGAGTCAGCAGACGAGTGGACTGTCTGCCACCCACATCTCTGAAGGACGCAAGATTCTGCGGCGCTACTACGACACCTTTATTGCCAGCCAGAGCGCGATTCGCAAACCGCTGGCGGTGGAAGGGCGGATTCAGGGGTCACTGCGGATTCAGGATCTGGAGTTTACTTTGTCGGGACGGTACGATCGCCTGGACTGGCTGGACGATGGGCTGGAGCTGATCGACTACAAGTCCAGTAAGGACACCGACAGCAACATTCAGGAAGAAGAACTGGATTTGCAAATCGGGCTGTACTACCTGGCCCTGGAACAGCGCTACCAGCGACACCTGAAGCGGCTCAGTCTGCTGTACCTGCGGACGGGAGAGAAAATTAGCTTCGATGTCACCGATAATCACCGCCGCCAGGTTGAGGATCTGATCGGTGAACTGGCGGTGCAACTGCGCCATGATCAGACCTGGTCGCCCTTCCCCGGTGAACAGTGCGATCGCTGTGCCTATGCCCGCTACTGTCCCGCCGTCCGCGCCGAACCTGAACCACTGCCGGAAGAAGCTCAGCGAGAGCCGGGGCTACAGCTCGTGTTGAGCATCTAAAAGTCTAGATTCTTGACTAAATTGCGCCGATTTTTCTGAAAAGCTGACTATGTCAGCTTTTCAGAAAAATCGGCGCTAAAACTAATAAAGGCTGCGAAACGCTCTCGTAGAGAGCGTTTCGCAGCCTTTTAGGGAAAATAGTCAAAACTCCAATAAAAGTTGTTCCACTCGCCAAGCGGGTGGAACAACTTTTAGGATGCATTCGCTAGACTCAAGTCATGTGTGGACGTTTTACGCTGGCTCTATCCGCAGAGGCGATCGCCCAGGCTTTCGCCCTCCCTTCGCCGCCCCGTCTGGAGCCACGGTTTAACATTGCGCCGACCCAGCCTGCTCCGGTGATTGTGGCAGCGGGGACCGTTCCGTTCCCCAAAGACGTTGAGATTCCTGATGGAGAAGGGGATCGTCAGTTTACCTATCTGTACTGGGGGTTAATTCCCTCCTGGTCAAAGGATCCGACGATCGGTGCCCGCATGATCAATGCCCGTGCTGAAACCGTCCAGGAGAAACCCTCGTTCCGCACTGCCTTCAAGAAGCGGCGCTGCCTGGTGGTGGCGGATGGTTTCTACGAGTGGAAGGGTACAGGCAAGAGCAAGCAGCCCTATTTCTTCTACGTGGGCAATTCTGGAGAACAACGTCATCCTTTCGCCTTTGCTGGCCTCTGGGAACACTGGCGTAGCCCTGAAGGCGACACCGTAAACTCCTGCACCATTCTCACCACCGAGGCCAACAACGTTCTGCGTCCCGTTCACGATCGGATGCCCGTGATTCTGCACCCCGAAAACTACGACCAGTGGCTGGATCCGGATTTTCAGAAGCCTGAACCGCTGCAATCCCTATTGCGCCCCTACGACACCGACCCGATGGGGAGCCATGCCGTCAGCACCATTGTCAACCGCCCCAACCACGACACCCCCCAGTGCATCACCCCCACCCCGTAGGGGCGCGGCATTCGGCAAAAAGTATTAGCGATCGCCCCACCTTTCCCGTCCGAATGCCACGCCTCTCTAAACCGTGTGCGATCGCCCTGCGCTAAGACAAAGTTTTTGTTGAGAGCCTTGCTCCACGCGGTTCTCAACAAAAACTTTGGTTTTATATCAGCGCGAAGCGCTGTATGATCACAGGTGCTTTCGAAAGGTTTCCCCAATGCTCACTGTTGCCATACCCAAAGGTGGCCTCCTGGAAGACAGCATCCGCACCTTCAAAGCGGTTGGCCTGGACTTCAGCGCTTTCCTCGACCCCAAAAACCGCCAGCTTGAAATTTGGGACACTACCCACACCGCCAAAGCCCTGCTGGTGCGCAACTACGATGTTCCTGTTTATGTGGAATATGGTCAGGCACAGCTCGGCATCATCGGCTATGACGTACTCAAGGAGAAACAGCCCCAGGTCGCACATCTGGCGGATCTGGGGTTTGGGCGTTGCCGCATGTCCGTCGCCGTTAAGGAATTCGGTCCTTACCGCTCCGCGCTGGATCTGCCACCCCACTGTCGGATTGCCTCCAAGTTTGTCCGCTGTGCCCACGAGTATTTCCAGAGTCTCGATTTGCCTGTGGAAATTGTTCCCCTCTACGGCTCTGTCGAATTGGGGCCGATTACTGGGATGTCGGAGGCGATCGTAGACCTGGTGGCCACCGGACGCACCCTGAAGGAAAATAACCTGATTGAGATCGATCGCCTATTTGAAAGTACGGCCCGCCTGATTGCCCATCCCCTCAGCTATCGACTCAACCAGGATGGCTTGATGGATGTGATTGAGCAGATTCGGGCAAACGCCCTGGTGTTACAATAGTTGTAGCGGCGATTTTTACTAAAA
>JBIKWV010000970.1:0-2726 GCA_044356135.1 Elainellaceae cyanobacterium | reverse complement strand
CTTCGATTCCCCCACATCGAATGAACCCTGGCAGACCTTAATTGGCATCAAACGAGATGGCTCCTGTCAGAATTACATTGCTCAGCAGGCGTTTATCAGCCTGACAAATTACATGCCCTTCCCAATGGCAAAATTCTTTGCATCCAAATGGTATGACTATGCTGCTAACGTCATGTATCCTCCTGCCGATCAGTTCTTCAGTAGAGTGCGAGATCTGGTGGAGAACGGACGCATCCGGTTGGAGGAAGGGCAGCTAGACGTTGAACCCTGTCAGCTCCTACCTGAGCGGTTTGCAGCCCTGGCAGAACGGGGAATTAATGTGAATCGTTCGCTGTGTGAGGTTCTCCCTGTCGCCCGTCAGCCTTTTTGGGCGAGGTAAGGCGCGGATTGAATACTTGTGGGGTGGGTGTCGCACCCACCCGGACGGGCAAGATGCCCATCCCACAGAAATTACAGGTTATTCAACTCTCATTCCTAAGCGGTTTGCAGCCTCTAAGGAACCCCTATTCCTATCGGGCATGAACACCTTTCCAACACAAGCAAAATCATCCCAATTCATGACTGTTGAAACTGTAGTCGATCGCCCCCCTAACACCGTTAACCTGAACACCCTCTTTCCTACCGTCACACCCCAGCAGCTTTTGCTGCTCCTGGGATGTGCAGTGGCCTTGGTTGCGTTGGGGATCCTTCAAGGAGATGTGAAATCCGGTTCTACTCGAAGAAATGCCAAAGCGAAAGGCAAGTGGGCCAGCCGGAAAGAGATGCTTGCGGCTCGCAAGCTAGCGATCAAACAGTTGAATGGGCGGCAGCGCAAAAGTGCAGCCGTCTGGATAATTCGACCCACGACGCTGGTGTATCCCAACGAGGCATGTGATTTCAAAGGGGTGAAGGGGGGCAAACAGCGTAAGCTTGCGCCGAAAGTGGGGGCTATCCCGAAGGATCAGCCCGTTGTGGTCAGGGGCGAGAAGCAATCCTTTTACAGCGAGTTTGAGAAGAAGCGGTTCAAGGCTGAAACCGTGTGGATTCCTGATACACAGCGCAGCATTATGGTGGTTGGTGCGCCGGGGTCCGGTAAAACCTTCTCTGCGATCGATCCAATGCTCCGCAGCATTGTGGAACAGGGGTACCCCTGTATTCTGTACGACTTCAAGTACCCGACCCAGACCAGTGCGATCGCCGCCTATGCCCAGCAAATGGGCTACACCATTCGCGTCTTTGCCCCTGGATTCCCAGAGAGCGACGTACTGAACCTGCTGGACTTCCTCACGGGCGATCCCCAGGTCGATGCCTCCCTGGCACGACAACTGGCCAACGTGCTGAATACCAACTTTAAGGAATCCGCAGCTTCAAGCGATCCATTTTTTGACAATGCGGGGGATCAGTTAGTCCAGGCCGTGATGATGCTGGCGCGACAGATGCCCCATGCAGACCTGATGACTGCCCAGGTGATTCTCTCTGCACCGCAACTGGTAGACCGTCTGTTTCCTGAGTCATCCGGGTTAGAGCCGTGGATTCGTAAGGCATTTGACCAGTTATTTTCAGTCAAGGACTCAGAAAAAACGGTTTCCAGCATTATCGGTACGGCCACGCTGAACTTCACCCGTCTGATGATGGCGAAAATCCTCGCCTGCTGCGTGGGCAAAACAACGCTACCGCTCGACCTGGACGGCAAAACAATGGTGGTGTTCGGCCTGGATCGGGAGATTCGAGACGTGGTTGCCCCGATCGTTGCCACTGCAATTCACATGATCGTCAACCGTAATTTGTTTAGAAAAGGGGGCAGGAAAGATCCGCTCTACGTGGTGCTGGACGAATTTCCAACGGTGAAGCTGAAGCAGTTTGTCAACTGGGCCAATGAGTCGCGGTCGGATGGCTTCAATGGAATTATTGGATTCCAGAACAAGAGCCAGTTGGAGAAAGCCTACGGGAAAGAAATGGCCCTGGCCATGATGGGCGGCTGTGCCACCAAATTTATCTTCAATCCTGGTGAGCTGGAATCGGCAGAGTACTTCAGCAAATACTTTGGTCAGGAGGAGATCGCCCGCAAAAACATCAGCAGGAGCAGTGGTGGCGGCAAAGGCAGTCGCAGCACCAGCCAATCAGTGGAAGTTGGGACGCGATCGCTCATCGCCCCAGAGGAATTTGTCAGCCTGCCACCCGGTACCTGCTACTTCACCAATCCAGCCTACTCCAACGATGAAATGGCCTATCTGCCGAGACGCCTCAAAATCAACCTGCCACCGCAAGAAATCAAACTGGCTGCGGAGATTGAGGCGCAGTGGGAACCGTTGAGGAGGCAATTGATCCAACGGATTGAAAAGGACAACCTACAGCGAATTCCAACCGAAGCAGATGTGCTTTTGAGAATGCGCGAGTTCGACGAGAAATTTCCAATTCCAAACGACGAAAAAGAAAAAGCTCCCAGTGCAGCAGACATCTTAGCAGGAATGTTCTAATGGTTCTACCAACAGAGAATCACAATTTCCAATTGCTGCAAGCCCAGCAAAAAGCACGGCCTCCAACTGCTTCGGTTCAGAGACAAACGAAGCCCCTTAAAGGACATTTGAAAAGATCAGCCGTCAGTCACAAAAGGGACTTGATCTCCCTAAATCCCCCTTACCAAGGGGGGCTTCCGATCCAGTTCCCCCCTTGGTAAGGCTACCGTGTACACACAAAACATCCCAACTACGGCAAATGGCTTGAGATCCCCCTCAATCCCCCTTAAA
>JBIKWV010000971.1:0-2726 GCA_044356135.1 Elainellaceae cyanobacterium | reverse complement strand
CCCCACCAGTCGCTACTATGGGGAGTTTACGCCAACCAATCTGGCCTTTAACGCTAATCTGCAAGAATTCGCTCAGCGCGTCTCCATTATCTGCAACCTGGAGACGGGTGGCAAAATTTCCTCGCAAGAGGCATATCAACAGATTAAGGAACTCTGGCACAAGCTCAAAACTTCTAAGAATGAGCTGCTGGACCAGCCCCAACCGCCGAAGCCAGATTTGCCTGAAGTTTAAAAGCCTGATTCGATCAGCAGGGCTGAATCAACAACTCTGGCTGGGTGACGGGGAGGCCAAAGAAAGACTCGGCGATCGCCTCAATTCGCTCCGAGGAACGACCATCCCCATAGGGATTAGCCACATTTGCCATCGCCGCATAAGCATCGGGGTCGCTGAGCAGGCGGGCGGCATTGGCGACGACATTGGCAGGGTTCGTTCCCACCAGTTTGGACGTTCCCGCAGTGACGGCTTCTGGGCGTTCGGTGGTCTCGCGCAGCACCAGGACGGGTTTGCCGAGACTGGGAGCCTCCTCCTGGATACCGCCGGAATCGGTCAGCATCAGGTAGCAGCGCTGCATCGCTCCCACCAGATTACCGTAATCCAGCGGCTCCGTTAGGAAAATCCGGGGATGCTCACCCAGGATCTCCTGGAGCGGTTCCCGCACCGTAGGGTTGCGGTGCAGGGGCAGCAGCAGCGCGGTATCGGGGAACTTGTCCAGAATTTGCAGGAAGCTCTGGCCGATGTCTTGCAGCGGTTCTCCCCAATTCTCCCGACGGTGTACGGTGGAGAGGATGACCCGGTACTGGTTCCAGTCCAGCCCCTCAACCAGACAAGGAGGATGCAGATTGGCCACCGTCAGAAGTGCGTCGATCACCGTATTCCCAGTCATATACAGGCCACTGGTAACACCAGAACGACGCAGGTGCTCGATTGAAACATCCGTAGGGGCGAAGTGCAGCCTGGTCACCTGGGTAACCAGACGGCGATTTGCCTCTTCAGGGAAAGGATTGAACAGGTCGTCAGTGCGCAGACCCGCTTCAACGTGACCCACGGGAATTTTTTGGTAAAAAGCAGCCAGGGCGGCGGCGAAGGCAGTTGTGGTGTCGCCCTGCACCAGCACCAGTTGCGGCTGAAGCTTCTGAAACAGAGTTTCCAACCCCTGCAAGCTGCGGCAGGTAATATCTGTCAGACTCTGCCTGGGCTGCATGATCGCCAGGTCATGGTCAGCCGTCAGGTTAAACAACTGCATGACCTGATCCACCATTTCCCGATGCTGTCCGGTCAGAACCACCTGGGTCTCAAACTGAGGATTTTGCCGGAACCGCCGAATAACTGGGGCCAGCTTGATCGCCTCCGGGCGAGTACCCAGGATAATACAGACGCGAATTGGGGAGGTTGCCATAGGTGAATCGGGGGTAAGGTTTATCCAAAAACAACGGTGCGATTGCCGTAAATCAATACCCTGTTTTGCAGATGCAGTCGGACGGCACGGGCCAGAACGATACGTTCCAGATCCTTGCCTTTACGAATCAAATCGGTCACCTGGTCACGATGACTGACCCGAACCACGTCCTGCTCGATGATCGGGCCTTCGTCCAGATCCTGTGTCACATAGTGGGCGGTCGCGCCGATGATTTTGACTCCCCGCTCAAACGCCCGCTGATAGGGATTCGCCCCCGGAAAAGCAGGCAAAAATGAATGGTGGATATTGATGACGTGGGGAAACTGCTCAATAAATCCGGCGCTCAACACCTGCATGTACTTCGCCAGCACCACCAGATCGATGTTGTACTCCCGCAGCAGCGCCAGTTGTCTGGCTTCCTGGGCAGCTTTGGTGTCGGGAGTGATCGACAGATGCTGGTAGTCGATGCCAAACTGATGGGCGATCGCCTCCAGTTCCGGATGATTGCTGAGAATCAGAGGAATCTCAGCGTTCAATTCCCCCGCCTTTTGTCGCCACAGCAGGTCGTACAGACAGTGATCCTGACGGCTGACCCAGATGGCAATGCGGGGAACAGCATCGGAGAAATGCAGCGTCCATTTGGCCTGGAGGGGCTGGGCGATCGACTGAAACGCCGCCCCAATAATGTCCCTCGGCAGGTTAAATCCCTCAAGCTGCCACTCAATCCGCATCAGAAACAGACCTGCCGAGAAATCGGTGTGCTGGTCTGCATGGATAATGTTTCCCCCGTTGGAGTAGATAAAACTTGCGACCTTTGCTACCAGACCGGGCTGATCAGGACAGGAGATAAGCAGAGTAGCCGTGGGGGAAGACATGGGGCAGGAGGGGAAGAAGGGCAGATAACCGATGGTGAACCCGATGAAACTAGAGGCTGTTTTCAAAACCCGCTGGATTCTTGATTTTGCGTGCGCGAGGCGCACTCAAAATCAAGAATCTACTGAGTTTTAAAACATGCCCTGGAAAAAATTAGATAGACCAAGCAACAGGAACATCTTAATCTGTCATCGCTAACCTTCTAAATCCTTCGTTGGATGATTCCTACTACTCTTTACAGTTCATTGTCGGATGCTTTACGGGGCCTTTAAACGCAGCAAAAGTTTCAGATGTGGCTCCTCTGGCAATGCCAGTGGAGCCACATCTGAGACTTCTACCTATCGCCGTCGCCACCATACGCCGATCGCCATGAATACGCCGATTAATGGTAGGAACACCAGCGATCCCAGCACCAGAGCCAGGGTTTGCTGCGGTGAGAAGAGAATGCGGCGGTTG
>JBIKWV010000969.1:0-2729 GCA_044356135.1 Elainellaceae cyanobacterium | reverse complement strand
GGGGCGCCCCCCCCCCCCCCCTCTCTCAACAACAATTACAGGTTGATTCAGAGGTCAATAAAGCCAGCCATCTCCTTCAGGGTTAGGTCTGCCGATGATTTTGAGATTGAGCGATCGCAAATATGCCAACCCGGCCTGAATCTGTTCACAGGTTCCCCGCAATTCCAGGTCAAATTCTCCGCCTTCCCCCGTTCTGGGCCGCAGATAGGCTCCTGTGAAATTCACGGCCAGCCCATAGCGACTGACTAATTGAGAGATGACGGGTTCCTGCTGATATTCAACTGGAATGAACAGCCGAATTCGCAACAGCAGCAGGGGAGAAGTTCTTTTTGAAGCAGGACTCGATAGGCGATCCCTCCTCTGGAAGACGGAGGCGGAATCACCCAAACGCATCTCGTCTGAACCACGGGGTAAGGCTGTTCTAAACCGGGGTGAGGGTTGCGACATTGTTGTTTAATAACTGCGCGAATTCTAGAAGAGAGTGACGTAATCGTTGGTCAACCTCATCCTCCAGTTTGATGGAGCCGTCCTCCTGCTTCAGGATTTGCTGATCCACCAGATAGACGCCGCCCAGAATGTGCCGTGCGCCCAGGGCATTCAGCACAGGTTTTAGGGCATAGTCAATTGAAAGGAGGTGGGCGATCGTTCCACCCGTCGCAATGGGCAGGATCAGCTTGTTGCGTAGACCGTCCTGGGGTAACAAATCCAAAAAGGCTTTCAGCACGCCCGTATAAGCTGCTTTATACACTGGCGTTGCCACAATGACTGCATCTGCCTGCGTGACTTTTGCAGTGGCTTCCTGGATCGCAGCATTACCAAACTGTGCTTGCAAAATGGCTTCAGCAGGCAAATCTCTGACCGACAGAATCTCCAATGAAACCTCCTGCTCTGCCAGGATGGAGCGGGCATATTCCAGAATGGAATGGGAACGGGAAGGGAACGAGGGGCTTCCGGCGATCGCAATCACTTGAACCATTGAGATACTCCTTAACTAAATTAGGGTTTTGCGGGTCAATAAAGTCCCAGTTTTAATCTGGCGCGGCTTAGCCACGCCAGATTAAAACTGGAACTTTATCTTGTTACAAGCCCCTTAGGGCCTGTAAATCAATAACCTCATGGATTGAACTGACCCCACCCCCACCCTCCCCTTACCAAGGGGAGGGTGGGGGTGGGGGTTCCCCCCTTTGCAAGGCTACGGTGTACACACAAGTCCGCCGAATGAGTATTTGCCTGGTTTGATCCCCCCTACCCCCTCTTAAAAAGGGGGGAACTGGATCGGAAGTCCCCCTTTTTAAGGGGGATTGAGGGGGATCTCAAGCCATTTGCCGTAGTTGGGATGTTTTGTGTGTACACGGTAGCCTTTGCAAGGGTGGATTGAGGGGGGTGAAGTTGTTTATCTACAAGCCCCTTAGCTGGCAGCCGTCGGAATGCGTTCATTTGCGATCACTTCACCCACCGGACTCACCATCTTGCTGGGAGCAGGCAAGGTTATGCCCACGGGGAGTTTGGGGAACAGTAGTTCTGCGGTGCGATAGGCTTCTTCCAAATGGGGATAGCCCGACAGAATAAACGTATCGATGCCCAAATCGGCATACTCCAGCATTCGGGTAGCCACCGTATCCGCATCACCCACCAGCGCTGTTCCCGCGCCACCACGCACCAGACCCACGCCTGCCCACAGATTGGGGCTAACCTCCAGGTTCTCGCGTTTGCCACCGTGGAGTTCCATCATGCGGCGTTGCCCCTCGGAATCCTGACGGGCAAGGGCAGCCTGAGCAGCGGCGATCGTGTCATCGCTGAGGTGGCTGATCAGTCGATTGGCATCATCCCAGGCTTCCCCTTCAGTTTCTCGCACAATTACATGCAAACGAATGCCAAACCGTAGGGTACGCCCGTGTTTCGCGGCCAATTGCCGGACTTCCGCAATTTTCTCTGCCACCTGCGCCGGAGGTTCGCCCCAGGTGAGATAAAGATCTACATGCTTTGCCGCAATCTGTTTTGCGGCCTGTGATGACCCACCAAAGTACAGAGGCGGGTAGGGCGACTGAACGGGAGGAAACATGAGTCGGCTCCCTTTGACTTTGAGGTATTCTCCCTCGTAGTCCACTGTTTCGCCTGCCACCACACCTCGCCAGATGGAGAGAAATTCATCGGTTAGGTCGTACCGGGCATTGTGATCCAGGTGCAGTCCATCTCCCGCCAGTTCAACGGGATCGCCCCCAGTTACGACATTAATGAGCAACCGACCTTTGGAGAGGCGATCGAACGTCGCTGCCATTCGTGCCGCAATCCCCGCAGAGGTGAGGCCCGGACGAATGGCAACCAGAAATTTCATGCGCTGGGTCACAGAAATGAGTGACGCAGCAGTAATCCAGGCATCTTCGCAAGACCGCCCTGTGGGAAGTAGTGCGCCTGTGTAACCGAGACTGTCAATGGCCCCCGCCAACTGACGCAGATAGTCAGGGGTTATAGCGCGTCCACCTGTTGCGGTGCCGAGATAGCGCCCATCTCCGTGAGTGGGAATAAACCAGAGAACATCCATTGTTTTTACTGCTCCTGAGCGATCGCAATAGCACTGCTGGTCGATACTACTATATATGGATCGATATTTAGCATATTAGTGACCATCAATCCTTGCACACCTGACTGGAGAAATCAAGTCAATCTGCCTGAATGCTCAGTCGCCTTACCTAAGCTGCAACCAGTGATCGGTTATATACCGATGAATC